>NZ_JBSFPX010000296.1:0-5861 GCF_053588415.1 Mycobacterium sp. NPDC003449 | reverse complement strand
TCCACGCGGAAATGGGCACTTTCACGTCTGCTCGGCGGGTGGGCCGGGGTATCAGTCGGCCGGGAGGCCTTCGCGGATCTGGTCGACGTGGCGGGTGGCCGCGACGGCTTGCGGGGTCGGCGTCAACGGCCGGCGGGTGTCGACGGCGATGAGCTTCTGGTTGTAGTACTCGTCGCGTTTCCAGTTCTTGCGGGCCAGCTCGCTGACCGCCTCGGGCAGACCGTGATGCAGACCCTGCGGATAGTGGTTGATGGTGGCCGGGATGAGCGGCATGCCGAGCACCTCGCCACCGTGGGCGAAGATGAACTCGTCACAGTCGATGTTGCGGTGGAACGGGGGCACCCGCTCCACCTCGGGGTCGGCTTCGGCCGGGCGCGGAAGCATGTTGGCGACCAGGACGTTCGGCGTGGCGAAGATGCCGTGCGCGGCAGGCATCACGTGCAGCCGCTCGCTGGTGATCGGGCGGTAGTCGCGGATGTTGAGCTTGACCGGGAACAGGTCTCCCTTCCAGCCCTCCGCGTCGATGGGGTCGAAGTCGTAGAACACCGAGGTGTACTCGCCACCTGACTTGATCCGCACCGCGTACTCGCCGTCCTCGTTGTGTCCGTCGCCGAGATCGTCGAGACTCGGTGACGGGATGAACAACAACGACGGATCGAATGGTCCGTAGCGCCCGACCGGACCGATGTCGGCGAATCCGATCTCGTCCGGCGACTCGATGATCAGGAAGTAATTGGTGGGGCCGTCGGGGCGCAGGCGATAGGTGACGCCCTTGGGGAGCAGGACGAAATCGCCTGGCTCGTAGGGGATCGGCCCGTACTCGGTGTAGACGGTGCCGGTCCCTTCGTGGACGAAGTGCAACTCGTCGCCGTCGGCGTTGCGCGCCGAGTAGGTCATGTTGGCGGTGCGGCGGCTGACACTGATGGTCACATCCGGATTGTGGAACAACCTGAGCGGCCCGCCGTCGGCGTGCGTGCGGTCAGTGGGGTCCAGGGCCAGCCCGTCGATGTCGCGGGCCTGCATCGGTCCTTCGATGCGGTTCCATGCCGTGGGAGCGTTACGGCGGTAGAAGTTGACCGCCTGGCCGCTGAAGCCCCGGCGGGTGATCATGTCTTCCTTCAATCCGCCCAGCTCGGGCAGGTTGACATGGGCTTGCCGTAGCACGGTGCCGCGGCTGAGGTGAAACCAGGATCGCATGGGCCTCTTTCTTTTTCGGTGGCTGGTCGGAACGTTCCTGCCGGGACGTGAGAATGCTTGGTGGTCAGACGATCTCAGAGTTCGGATCGAGGCCGGCCAACACCCGCCCATACGCCTCGTCGCCGCTGTTGGGTTGTATCGCGGCGTGCTGGTGCAGTGTGTTGATGTCGCGGAAATACCGCTGGATGTCGGCATCCAACAGGGTCTGTGAGGCACTGCTCGCCTCGAAGAGTTGGTTGATGCACGCCCGGGACAGGCTGGCGATGTGGCCGATGTAGGCCCGGGCTTGGGTCCGCTCCTCGATGGTCGGGGTGCGGCCGAGGGTGCCGCCGTACAGCGCGATCACCCGGTCGGTGAACATCTCGGCGGCGTCCAGGTTGTACTGGGCCCTGGCCAGTTGGTGATGCAGCAGAGGTGCCTGGGCGGCCTTTGGCCACGCGGTATAGGTGATGGCACCACGTGTGGGGAGGGTCCGCATGAAACAGTCCATCGCCCCGCGCGCCATCCCCAGCAGCGCCGGCGCGCTGCAGGCGTTGATGTACATGACGAATGGACGGTTGAAGTAGGGCAGCCGCGAGTAGCGTCGCGCCGAATAGTTGCCCTCGGCAGGGTCTCTGGAGAGGATGGTGCGCGCGGCGGGGACGAACACGTCGTCCACCGCGACCGGATTCGTGGCGGTGCCTGCCATTCCGGCCGCGCGCCAGGTGTCCTGATGGCGGACGGCGGCGGCGGGCACCAGCACCACCCGCGGGCCCCGGTGCTCCTCACCGATCACCACGCACGCCCCGGCGAACCAATTGCTGTGGATGCCTGCGGTGTTCCACAACCAGCGACCGCTCACCCGAAAGCCGCCCCGAACGGGGGTGGCCCGTCCGCTCGGTGCGATCGCCGTGCTGATTCTCAGATCTGGCGTGGCATAGATCTCGTCGGCGGCCTCGTCGGTGAGCAGTGCCGGGATGAGATTGGAGAGCGACATGATCGTGCACATCCAACCGGTGGACGGGCAGCCCCGCGCGACTTGGGCGAGCGCCTCGGCGAAGACATGCTCATCGGCCTGATAGCCGCCGACGTCGATGGGCATGGCCAGGCGGAAGAACCCGACTTCGGCCAGGTCGCGCAGGTTGTCGGGATGCATGCCACGGAGCTGCTCGGTCTCGGGCGCACGCACACGTAGGTCGTCCACCAGCGCGTTGACCCGTTTGAGAACTCCTTCGGAGGTCAGCGGGACGGGGGTCGAAAGGCCTTGCCGCGCAGTTGACAATCGAAGTGCTCCTCCGCCGGTGTGATCTGTTCCGGTTTAGTGACGGAGGACCGGGGTGAATCGTTCACCCGACTTTCTCAGCGCGAGCAGACACAAAGGTGCCTATTTTCACCCGGGAACGGCCGATGTCAAGCTGCGTGGAGTCGGTCGGGTTCGGTTTCGGTGGGTAGGTTGATGCCGACGATGGGGCTGGGTGCTTTGGTGTGTGGGCGGTTGCGGAACCGTTCGGGGTGGGCGTTGTAGTAGGCCTGTTGGGTCTGATTGCGTTGTTGCCATCGCTGCATCCACGCCCCGTCGTGGACCTCGGCAGGAGTGAACAGGGCGATGCCGCTGTGGCGGTGGTGGTGGTTGTACCAGGACACATAGGAGTTCACCCAGGCGCGTGCGGTGTCGAGATCGGTGAAGGTTCCGGGATAGTTCGGCCGGTATTTCATTGTGCGGAACTCGGATTCAGAAAACGGGTTGTCATTGCTGACTCGGGGTCGGTTGTGGGTCTGGCCGACCTCGAGATCGGCAAGGAGATCTTTGAGTGCGGTCGAACGCATCGCCGGCCCGGAATCGGCGTGGACGACTGCGGGCAGTCCGTGGCGGGCGAAGGCGGCCTCAAACATTTCCACGGCGAGGTCGTCGCACTCGCGTTCCTCGACACGCCAACCCACGACCTTGCGGGAATAGATATCGATGATCGAGTACGCCTTAAACGCCACGCCGCGCCATGGGGTGCGCAGGTCGGTGATGTCCCAGCTCCAAATTTGGCCGGGGCCTGTCGCTTTGAGTACCGGAGCTTGCCGGGGCGTCTTGGCCGCTGACCGGGTTGGGGTGAGCGGGCGGGCGCTTTGGTCTTCGATCGTTGTTGCGATCCGCCACCAGGAACGCCGTGAGGCCAGCATCACGCCCTCGTCCCAGCAGGACGCGAAGGCATAATCCACCGATGCGCCCACCTTCCAGCCGGCCAGGATCTTGTGCTTGATCACCGCACGGTCAGCTTCACCGATGCAGGAGGGGTAAGCCCGATCCTTCTGGGGCAGCGGGTTAGTGACCCGCGGACGTGGGTTGAACCGGTAATGCCACGTCGAGCGTGACAAGCCGATCATCGTCAACGCCTGACGTTGAGATCCGATCGCGGCAGTCAGCTCGGTGACGAGTCCGTTTTCGGCGGTGATGAATTGCTGGGATCGCTGGTCGGGGTTGCGTCGGGCTCGTGCTCGCTCAGCGCGTGCAAGAGCCCGATAGCTTTTCCCAACGACTCGTTGGCTTTTTCCAGGCCCGCGTTGCTCTGCTCAAGTTCACGCACCCGCGCCCGCAAAAGAGTTAATTCGGCCTCAACCCGCCCCGCGGCTCGAGCCTTGGCCAACGCTGTGCGCTTGGCCGGAGGAACTGTCATCCCACCACCTTCTCGCGGAATCAGACCCCGGTCCAGGTCACCGTCGAACACCGCCGCTCGCCACCGCCTCAACCGGTGATAGGACACCTGCTGAGCAGCAAGCCACGCCCCCTTACGTCCAAAAGGCTGCAAGTGATACTCGTCGACAAACGCACGAATCTCCGCCGCCGACATACCCGGACTGATCGACATAACCCTCTTCCCAGACTGGCCGATGAATGACTCACGACCAGCCTGGCAAAGAGGGGAATGGGCACTTTCACGTCTGCTCGGCGGGGAACCTAACGGCCCCGCGCGGGCTGGGCGGCGGTGGAGGCCGACGACGACGGCACCGTGGACGGCCGGTCGATGATGGTCGAATTGCGCGCACCCACCCGGTAGCCGGCACCGCGGTGCGCATCGGCGAGTCGGTCGCCCTCACCGAGCAGCTTGTTGCGCAGACTGCCGGGCGCATAGCTCGACTGGTACGCCCCACGCGCGGTGAGCACGGGCACCACATAGGAGATGAAATCGGCGAACGAACCCGGTGTGATGGCGTAGGCCAAGTTGAAGCCGTCGACATCGGTTTCATCCACCCACTCCTGCAGGGTGTCGGCGACCCGGACCCCGGAGCCGACGATGCGCGGTCCCATACCGCCGATCTCACCCCACTCGGCGATATCGCGCACGGTCCACTCACCGCCCTTGTCCGAGGCGGACTGGAATGCCTTGACCGCGGACAGGATCGCGTTGGAGTCGACGTTGCCGATCGGTTCGTCCAGGCCGTAGCGGGCCAGGTCCACGCCCATCCAGCCCGACATGAACACCAGGGCCCCCTCCGGATCCCCGTAGGCAAGGTATTCGGCGTGTTTGGCGTGGGCTTCCTCGTCGGTTTCGCCGGTGATGATGGTGGTGAGATTGAAGATCTTGGCCGAGTACGGATCCCGACCGGCCAGTTCCAGCTCCGACCGAATCGTCGAAACCGTCTCACGCAGAATCGCTTTGGTGGGTGCGGCGGTGAAGATGGCCTCGGCGTTTTCGGCGGCGAACCGCACCCCGCGCGGGGACGAGCCGGCCTGGTAGATCACCGGGGTGCGCTGTACCGACGGCTCGGCCAGGTGTACCTCGGGGACGCTGAAATGCGCACCGGAATGGCCGATGTGGTGCACCTTGGCCGGATCGGTGAACACCCCGCGCTCGGCGTCGCGCACCACGGCGTCGTCCTCCCAGGACCCTTCCCAGAGTTTGTAGAGCACCTCGAGGTATTCGTCGGCATGGTCGTAGCGGGCGTCGTGGGCCGGCTGGTCGACCTGACCCATATTGCGTGCCGCGGCGGGCAGATATCCGGTGACGATGTTCCACCCGATCCGACCGTTGGTGAGGTGGTCCAGCGTCGACATCCGCCGGGCGAACGGGTACGGATGCTCGAAACCCGTCCCGGTGGTGATGCCGAACCCCAGGTTCTCGGTGACCAGCGCCATCGCCGAGACCAGCAGCATCGGATCGCCGACCGGGATCTGGGCGGCCTGGCGGATCGCGGCCTCGTCGCCGGCCCCGTACACGTCGTAGGTGCCGAGTACGTCGGCGATGAACAGCCCGTCGAAACGCCCGCGTTCCAACAGCTTTGCCAGTTCGGTCCAGTAGGTGATGTCCTTGTAGCGCCAGGACTGATCCTGCGGGTGGCGCCACAGACCGGGGGACTGGTGGGCGACGCAGTTCATGTCGAAGGCGTTGAATCGGATCACACGGGTCACCCGGCCGAGGATGCCGATCCGACGCGGCGGGGTCACCGATTGTGTTCAGCGGGATTTGTTTGGACCGGGTTCGTCGGTGAACGACATGAGAACGGCCGGCAAACTGTAGTGCCCCCCAGTGGTGCGGGGACCGCCCACACCCGACACTGGGCGCGTGAGCACACAGTCGCTGGTGATCTCGATCCTGAACTGGCTGCGGGCCGGCTACCCCGAAGGGGTGCCCGGCCCCGACCGGGTTCCGCTGTTGGCGCTGCTGCGCGCCACCCCCTTGACCTGCTCATCGGTC
>NZ_JBSFPX010000295.1:0-5949 GCF_053588415.1 Mycobacterium sp. NPDC003449 | reverse complement strand
ACCGGGTACACGGCCAGTGATTGACGACCGATCTGCGGGCGCAGCGCGTCGACAAACGCTTGGCCGGTCGGGCCGGTGCCGGGCGATTCGTTGGTTCCCCGCGCGAAGATCACCTCGACATCGGGGCAGGGCGCGGCAGATGCCGATGGCATCAGCATGGCCGGGGCCGCCAACATCATCAGTGCCGTCTGCCCGAACAACGCCGGAACTCTGTAGAAATGCACGTTCAACATCCTCTTGTCGACTCGACTGAAGTAACGCGAAGCACCGTTGATGCGTTCGTGGCTGGGCTGGCGTCGTTGCCCGCCACAGTATTTCGCTGCGATTTTGTCAGACGCAGCCGCTGGGTGATCGGATCGCGGTCGGCCGGCGCCAAGGGGGTTATCGGCGATATCGATCACTCGATATCGATGATATCATCGGTCGGTCGGGTAGTGGTGCATGGCGTTTGCCGCCCGCGGCTGACTGCTGCGTGAAAAAGCTGCGAAATCTTGCGGTCGTCTCGCACTGCTGCTGCAGGGCAATGTAACTGGGCGCAAGGTCGTTTGCGAATCTACCTATTAGAAGGTAGGTTGACCTATGTGGTCACCGCTCCCCGCCGGGTGCTGGGAGTCGTGCATCGGTTACCAACCTCACTCGGGTGAGGTTCAGGGGCACCCACTTGTGCCGTGCAGCGGCCGGGAGATCAGTTTGTCTGTCGATCAAGGAGAGAACATGTCAGACCGCACGCTCGAGGCGTCCGTATCCACCGATACCGACCGGTGGTTGAGGTCCTATTACACACTGCGAGGGGTGATTTCGCTGGTGTGGGTGGCCGCCGCCCTGACCGTCGGGCCGATGGCGCCGATGGTCGCGGGTGTGCTGCTGCTGATCTATCCGGCATGGGACGCGCTGGCCAACATGATCGACGCGCGACGCAACGGTGGCCTGCGGCACAACCCCACCCAGACGTTCAACCTGGTTGTCAGCAGCCTGACCACAGTTGCGGTGGCTTTCGCGCTGGCCGCGAGCATGAACGCGGTTCTCGGTGTCTTCGGGGTGTGGGCGGCGCTGTCGGGGCTGCTGCAGTTGGCGACCGCGGTACGTCGCTGGAAAGGCGCCGGGGCCCAATGGGTGATGATCGTCAGCGGCGCACAGTCCGCGGCCGCCGGCGCGATGTTCCTGAAACAAGCCGGTGCACCCGAGACGCCCAGCGTTGCCGATATCGCACCGTATGCTGCATTCGGCGCGTTCTACTTCCTGGTGTCGGCCATCTGGTTGACCGTCGCAGCTGCCCGGCGCCGGCGGCACGCGATCACCCGGGCAGGTCGGTGAACCGAAGGGCATGTCGATGACCACTCAGTCGCAATCCGCAGCCACCCCCGAAGGCGTCCTCGTCATCGGCGCCGGTGAACTCGGCTCGAATGTGCTCGACGCGCTGTCCCGGCGTACCGACCGCGACCCTGATCTGCGCACGTTGGCACTCATGGTCAGGCGGTCCACCACCGACCAGGCCCGGCGGCGAGCCGACGAGATGGCTGCCAAGGACATCACCCTCATCGAGGCCGATGTCACCGAAGCCTCGGTGCCCGAGTTGGCCGCGATCATGAGCCGCTACCACACCGTCATCAGCTGCATCGGCATGACCGCAGGACCGGGCACTCAGCTCAAACTGGCGAAAGCCGCACTCGCGGGCCGGGTGCCGCGCTTCTTCCCGTGGCAGTTCGGCATGGATTACGACGTGATCGGTCGGCACAGCCCGCAGGATCTGTTCGACGAACAACTCGACGTGCGCGACCTTCTGCGCGGCCAGGACGCGACGGACTGGGTCATCGTGTCGACCGGCATGTTCACCAGCTTCGTATTCGAACCCGGTTTCGGAGTGGTGGACCTCGAATCCGGCACCGTCAACGCGCTGGGCAGCTGGGACAACGAAGTCACCCTCACCACACCCGAGGACATCGGAGCCCTGACCGCCGAGATCGTCCACGCCCAGCCCCGCATCGCAAATCAGGTCGTCTTCGTCGCCGGAGACACCATCAACTTCAGCCGACTTGCCGACATCGTCGACGAAGTACGTGGCACAGCCGTCACGCGCAACGAATGGACGCTGGCCTACCTGCTCGACGAACTCCGGCGGCACCCGGCCGACTCGATGAAGAAGTATCACGCCGTATTCGCGCCGGGGCGGGGCGTCGCGTGGCCGAAGGAGCGGTCCTACAACGTGATTCACGGAATCGACACCACCACCGCCGCGGAATGGGCGCACGCTCACCTCACTGGCTGACCAGTCCTGCGCGCCCAGACTCCTAAAAGATGACGCTCGACCCGCCGTCGACGACGAGGTTATGCCCGTTGACCATGGCGGCGGCGTCGCCGCAGAGGTAGAGCACCGTGGAGGCCACATCCTCGACGGTGGCCAGGCGCCGGGTCGGAATCTTCTCGATGACCTGCGCCCTGGCCTCGTCCGACCATGTTGCCCGTGACATCGCCGTGTCGACCAACGTCGGGGAAACGCAGTTCACCGTGACACCGTGCGGGCCCCACTCGGCGGCCAGGACCTGAGACATGCCGAGGATTCCGGCCTTCGCCGCGGAGTACGCGACGTGCCCGGCCACGCCCTGAATGGCGTTCTGCGAGGCGATGTTGACAATCCGGCCCCGGCCGCGACCGACCATGTCGGATCCGAATATCCTGGCGCACAGGAACACTCCGCGCAGATTGGTGGCCATCGTTTCGTCCCAGTCGCTGGTGGGGTACTCCGCCGCAGGCCCGAGCAAGGCGATCGCGACGTTGTTCACCAGCGCGTCGACGGGCCCGAGCTCCGAGCCGATGCGTCCCGCGCCTTCGCAGACCGACGCCTCCGAAGACACGTCGACCAGGTACGAGGCGTGCCCGCCGCCCAGTTCGGCGCCGACCCTGTGCACCGCGTCGTCTCGGTCGAGCAGCGCCACCCGCCAGCCCTGCGCCGCGAACCTACCCGCAACGGCTGCACCGATGCCGGACGCGGCACCGGTCACGGCGACGGTTCTGCGGACGTTCGACGCCTCATTCATCGCGCCATGCCTCCTTCGGTGGTTTCCCACCACAAACGCACGGGAGCCTCGATTCGTTCGCCGAGTCTGTCCGGCGAACGCTGGCGGCCGGCCCGGCGTTCTCACTAGCAGACGCGCTACGCATGCCCGCGCTCGTCGATGTACGCGACCGCATGTTGACCGAATCTTGCGCCGCATCGAACTTCACACTGCAGGAGGACTTCATGGCCGACATGACATTGACCGCACTGGCTGAAGGCGCCGAGGCCGAGGTCATGTATCAGTACGAGACGCTGGCGCCACCACCGACGAAATCCGCACTGGGTATCGCGACAGTACGGATCGGTGGTGGCGTGGCACTGGCGATGCGCAACGACCCGGTCGGTTATTGGAACAAGGCTCTGGGCTTCGGTTTCGCCGAGCCGGTCACCGCCGATCTCGTCAGGCGCGTGACCGACTTCTACCGGGCTGAGCGCAGCGCGGGCGCGGTGTTGCAGATCGCTCCAGCCGCGCTGCCCGACGCATGGCCGGAGATCTGCGCGGAGTTCGGCATCAGCTTCGACTCCGAATGGATCAAGCTGGCCTGCCCGGTCGAGGAGGTCGAACCGGCAGCACCGGCCGGCGTCGACGTCGGGCCAGTCGAACCCGCTGACGTCGACGAGTGGGCGTCGGCGACACTACGCGGATTCGGTATGCCCACCGCGGGGCTTGCCGAGATGATGGTGGCCTGTACGGGCAACCCGGCGTTTCGGCCGTTCGCGGCGTGGGAGGGCGGTGAGATCGTGGCAGCGGCCAATCTTTTCGTTCATGGCGAGATCGGTGCTCTGAATGCCGGCGCGACGCTGGACGGGTACCGAACCCGGGGTCTGCATTCCGCACTCATCGCCGCCCGCGCCAAGGAGGCTGCCAGGACCGGATGCCGCTGGCTCGTCGCGGAGACCGCCAAACCCGGCGGCGGTGAGGTCAACCACTCTCTGAACAACCTGCTGCGGACAGGTCTGCGGCCGCTCTACACCCGGCAGAATTGGATCTGGACACCAAAAGTTAACTGCGGCTGAGCGTTCCAGCAACCAGCCCGAACCGAGCGCACCACGAAATCGAAAGACGTGCATTGACAACAACTGCTGAAACCATTCCGGCCAGAGACGACCTGCTGAACGCGGCGCGCGGCCTCCATGACCGCCTCCGTGAGTTCGCCGGCTACGGTGACACTCACCGGCGGACGGCCGACGAGGTCGTCGACGCGCTCACGGCCGCGGGGATGTTCCGGCTGTCCAAGCCACGCCGGTACGGCGGATACGAACTCGACCTCGGCACCTTCCTGGAGATCCTGGAGATACTCGGTGAAGCCGACGGTTCAGCGGCATGGCTGGTTGCCATCGCCGCAATGGGGGACTGGTGCACCGCGCATGCGCCGTCGCAGGCGATGGACGAGGTGTTCGGTGCCGACCCGGACGCCCGGCTCGCCGGCGGTGGGGCCGCCGCCGGGGCCGGCCGGCCGGTCGACGGTGGTGTCGTCGTCACGGGACGGTGGAGCTACGCATCAGGGTCACCGCACGCCCAGTGGGCCATCGTCGCTGCCGGCATCGTGGGTCAGGAGAGCCGGCCGCCTGATTTGGCGTTTGTTCTCATGCCGATCACCGACGTCGAGATCGAGGACACCTGGTACACGGCCGGTCTCCGCGGCACGGGCAGCAATACCCTCGTCGCGGCGGACGTCTTCGTCCCCGAGCACCGAGTCATCCCGTGGTCCTCGCTCACCGAGGAGGCACCGTCGAGCCTGGGGCCGCTGTATCGGCTGCCGATGCAGGCCGTAGGCCGGCTGGGGGTAGTGGGGCCGTTGCTGGGTGTCGCCAGAGCCGCGCTCACACACGTGATCGACGCGACAGCGGTCAAGGGTCTGGCGCATACCGCTTATCGCACCCAACGCGAATCGGTCGGCGTGCAGCTGCAGGTGGCCGACGCCGCGCTCAAGCTGCAGACCGCGAGCCTGCACGCCCACGCGGTCGCCGACACACTGATGCGTCACGCGATCGAGGCGCGACCCCTGGACGGGTGCTACCTGGCACAGTCCGCGGCCGAAACCACGCTCGCCGGTGAGCAGATCCTCGCCGCGGCCAACGGCTTGATGACCGTCCACGGCGCCGGCGGACTGGCGGACACCAACCCGTTGCAGCGGATGTTTCGCGACATCAACACCGGGGTGCGGCACGCGGCGCTGAATCCCGTTGTCAGCAATGAAATCTTCGGCAAAGCCCTGCTCGGAATGCCGACCAACGATGGAAGCGAGCGTTGAACCGGTGAGAATTGGAATGGGTCTGCCGCAGTACGGATCGGCCATGGGCAGCGCGGCAGAGCTACGCCGCTTCGTGACTCGCATCGAAGAGTTCGGCTATGACTCACTGTGTGCCGGAGATCGTCTGCTTACCCCGCTGAAGATCCACAGCTATCCTCCCGGGGGCAACGACGCCTATTGGGAGATGTACCTGGACACGCTGAGCGCCTTCGGCGATCCGTTTTCGGTCATCGCCGCCGCTGCGGCCGTCACCACCCGGATACGGTTCAATTTCGGCACCTTGAACGCGCCGCTGCATCAACCGATTCATCTGGCCCGCACGTTGACCACGCTGGACGTTCTCAGCGACGGCAGGCTCGACGCCGGATTCGGGCTCGGATGGATGCGCGACGAGTACGACGCGCTGGGCCTGTCATGGTCCTCGCGCGGGCAACGACTCGACGACATTCTTTCGTTTCTGCAGACCTGGTGGACCACGAACCCGGTCGAGTACCAGAGCCCGTTCATCTCCGTTCCGCGGTCCAGGGTTGATCTTCGACCGATCCAACCCGGTGGGCCGCGGATCTTTCTCGGCGGGTCAAGCCCGGCCGCGCTCGCCCGGGTCGGGCGGCGCGGTGACGGCTGGATCGGGTTCGACAC
>NZ_JBSFPX010000294.1:0-5967 GCF_053588415.1 Mycobacterium sp. NPDC003449 | reverse complement strand
CGAATCTGTCGAGGTCAGAAGGACCACTTATGCACAACCCACCACACCCGCAATAACCCCAGGAGATGCGCCCGGCCGGTTCGACAGCACTCCGGAAGTCGACGGTCCCCTATCCGCAGCGCGGCGGGTGGCTATTCATTGCGCCGGTGCGTATTTCGCGCGTCGAACGAGTACGTTCCCGGCACCGGCACCGGAAGTTGGGTCGATGTCAGCGCGGCTTCGCCTTCGACGGTGCCTTTCGACGCGTCGGGGCGGTTCTCGTGCGGCGCGGGGGCACAGTCGCCGTGCGTGGCCTGGCAACCTTCCTGGGTCGACCGCCACGTTCCCGCTCCGTGACCTCACCGGTCAGCTCGGAAACGTCGGCCACGCCGTTGGCTCGCAGGATCGACGCCGCGGCGCTGGACCGCCCGCCCGCCGCGTAGTACACCACGACGGGTTTATCGGCCGGGATCGTGTGTATGCGGTCCCGGAGTTGAGGCAACGCGATCTCGATCGTGTCGGGGACCGTATTGCGCGTTCGATCTCGCTTGTCGCGCACGTCGATGACGGTGACCGCATCGTCGACGAGCAGCTGTTCGAGCTCGCGTGGCGAGGTCCTCCGGGTGCTCTGCACCAGATCGGCCAGCCTGGCGGGAAACGCCGCCCCGGCGCGCAGCGCGAAGACGCCGGCCAACCCACTGAATCCCGCCTCGGACAGGTGGGCGGCGGCGGTGTCTTCTTCACCCGGGTAGACGACCACCACGACTGCGGCATCGGGGTCACAGATTGCCGCCACCGACAGTGCCATCGAACCGGTGGAACCGACGTTCAACGCGCCACGCAGATGGGCCGATGCGAAATCGTCGGCGCTGCGCGCATCCAGGACCGTGGCGCCGGCGTCGATCTCACTGCGCAGGCGTGCGGCGGTCAGCGGTTGCGCGGCCGCCTGCGCAGCTTTGGCCCGGGCCGGCGTGCTGGTCAAGCTTTCAATGTGGGCCAACGCCATGTCGAGTGCGGTGGCCATCGGGGCGACGTCATGGTCGGCCTGCGCCAGCAGATAGCCGCCCTGCAACGCAGCCATCAGCCCGGTGGCCAGCGCGTCAGGGTCAGCCGTGACGGGAAGAACCCCGGCGGCCCGCATCCGCTGGAATCCCGAAGCCAAGAGCCCTTCCCAGACCGCGAAGTGCTCTGCCAGCGAGGTGCGCGCCTGCTCGTCTTGATCGGAGAGCTCCACCACCAAGTTGCCCAGCGCACAGCCGTAGGCACCGCCCTGCAGCGCGGCCCCCTGAACCAGGGCGTTACGCCACCGCCGCAGACCGTTCATCGACGTCAACCGGGCCAGGCGCTGCCCTTCGCGTGCCAGGATCTGTTCGGCGCGCAAAGCCACCACCGCACGGGCCAGTTCGGGCTTACCGGCGGGGAAGTGCTTGTAGAGCTGGGACTTGCTGGTGCCGGTCGCGGCCCGCACATCGTCGAGGGTGACGGCGTTGACGCCTCGCACATACATCAGATCAGCGGCCGACGAGATGATGCGGGCCCGGGTCGCTTCCCCGCGCGCAGTCGTTCGCCGCTGGGGCGGACGCTCGCCACCGCCGGTCACCGGCGCCACGCTACCGGCTGCCCTGCGCGTCGAGGACCCGCGGTCGCGCCCGGCCTTCGAGGGTCGAACGTTCGGTGCTCGTTGCGGTCGTCACAGTTTCCTGCCCTAGCCCGCGGTGGACGTCGCTACCTCACCCCCGAGGTGCGCCCACGGCGCGTCTGTTCGGTACAGGATACCCCCAAATACGAACGATCCGGTCCGCAGTTGTGCAGCGCGTCGAGACCCAGTTGCCAGGGCCGGCGGCCAGCAGCCTAGAAGTTGATCATCTTTCCGGCCAGTCCGTGAAATGCCTCCTGCAGCGCTTCCGACAATGTCGGGTGGGTGTGGACGTTACGGACCAGTTCCTCCACCGTCAGATCCCATCGCTGGGCCAAGGTGAGCTCGGGCAGCAACTCCGCGACATCGGCGCCGACGAGATGCCCGCCGAGCAGCTCCCCGTGGGCGCGATCGGCGATGAGTTTGACGAACCCGGTGGGATCGCCGTAACCGTGCGCCTTGCCGTTGGCGCGGAAGGGGAACTTGGCGACGGTGATGTCGGAACCACGAGCCGCCGCGTCGGCGCGGGCCTGAGATTCGGTCAAGCCGAAACTGGCGACCTGGGGTTGGCAGAAGGTAACGCGCGGCATCATCACGTAATCCGTCACCCCCAGGGTCGGCACGCCGGCGATGGATTCTGCGGCGATGATGCCCTGCGCCTCGGCTACGTGGGCGAGCATGAGTTTGGCCGTGACATCGCCGATCGCGTACACCCCGGGCACGGTGGTTTCCATGACGTCGTCGATGACGATACCGCCGGTGCGGGAGTCCAGCGCCACGCCCAACGCGTCAAGACCGTAACCCTGGGTATTGGGGGCGAATCCGATCGCCTGCAGCACCACATCGACGGTGAGGACGTCCAGACCGGCGGCGCCCGATCTGCGGTAGGTGATGGTCGCGGCATCGGCTGTTTCGGCCAGCCCTTCGATGCGGGTGTCGACCAGCATCGTGACCCCGAGATCGCGGTAGGCCTTGGCGACCTCTTTGGAGACGTCGACGTCCTCGTTGGGCAAGACCCGTTGCAGGCTTTCGATCAGGGTCACCTCGACACCGTAATTTGCCAGCACATAGGCAAATTCGATGCCCACCGGACCGGCGCCGATGATGGCGATCGACGACGGCAGCTCCCGGGACATGATCTGGTCCTCATACGTGCGCACCCGGGGACCTCGGCGGGTTCCGGGTAGCAGCCGAGGCGTGGCACCGGTCGCGATGATCACCGCGTCGAAGCCGATCTGGGTGTCGATGTCGTCACTCTTGATTCGCATCGTGTGGCGGTCGATGAACGACCCCTGGCCCTCGTATTCGTCGATGCCGTTCTTGCGCATGAGAAATCTCAGCCCGCGCACCCGTTCGACGGCGACCCGGCGAGACCGGTCGAACGCCGCGCCATAACGCATCGTCGTGGCCCCTTCGATGCCGAACAGATCGGCTTCGGTCCGCAGCAGATGAGCGATCTCGGCATTGCGCAGCAACGCTTTAGAAGGGATGCAACCCACGTTCAGGCATACGCCGCCCCAATAGTGGGCTTCGACGATCGCCACCGACAAGCCCAGCTGCGCGGCCCGGATGGCGGCCACATAACCCCCCGAGCCCGCACCGAGCACCACGACGTCATACCGCATGGTTCGATCCTTTCGGTCGGTGTGCCCCTGGTCCCGTGGCCAGCCATCTGGCCAGTACGAATCAGCTCTGGGTGGACTGCTCGAGACGGGACCGCGATGTCGATCCCAGTACTGCGTAGGCCGCCGCCGCGCTGGCGGCAGAGAAGACGCTGTAGCTCAGCGGGGACTCGGCACCCAGCGACAATGCCATCGCGGTTCCGAACACCACAAGCACCGAACATGCCGCTGCACCAACGAGCCTCGGCCACCATCCGGTCAGGAGCAGTACCCCCAACGTCGCTTCGGTGACGGTGGCGGCCCACACGATAAGGCTCAACAGCCATCCCGAGGCAAACGGAACGAGTTGGTGGGTGTAGTCCGAGAAGGCGCTCATACTGCCCCAGCTCCCCTGCCCGAAACGCCCCCACCAGCCGAATCTGTCGGCAACACCGGACAAAAAGGCTGCCGCAAGCGACACACGTAGTACAAAGCGGACCACACTGGTCGCATCAGGCGAGCGCATAGGCGGTCCCAGACACGGTCGCACTGTCTTCACATCGCCTGCGCCGCCCAGTGGGCACCGCTCTGGTCGACAACACCGCGACTACCTTCCCGAACTGTCGTCGGTGGTGAGCGGGCCGTCTCCGGTATCGAGCAAGAACACTGCGAGCAGTTCGGCTGGTTCGGTGGCGCTGGCATTCTCACTGATCGTGTGGTGCGCGCCCGGCGCCTCACTCCACGTCTCACCGGCGTGATACACACGCGCAGGCTCACCTTCGACCTGACTGCGGATCTCTCCCGACACCACATAGGCCATGATGAAGGCCGACTTCGCGTGGTGGTGAGCGGCGCTCTTACCGCCAGGCGGATAGGTGACGGTCACAGCTTGCAGTGACTTGCCCGGGACATTGGTTGGTTGATCGAAAACTGGTCGGACAGCGACGGATTGGCCCGGATTCTCCGGAGCCGGGTCGGCGTGTGCCACCGGGGCGAACATCACAACGGCACTCAGTGAAGCCAACAGCCGTTTTTGAGCCATTGGGCACCTTCCCTTCGAATCGGTGTGGCACGCTTCCGCATTCCAGTGCCGGTCCTGCCCGTCCGCACACACTGCGCAACGGCCGGACGGCGTCAGAAGGTGTGGCGGTGCTCGTCATTCCCTCTGTGGAGAGCATCGGCGAGAAACTTGGTCGACGATCTGGGCTCTGAGCCCATAGCGAAAACATACACCGCAGCGGTGGAGGCGGCGACCATGCGACAACCGCTGTCCGACAAGGCCAACAGTGCTGCTTATAGCTGGCCCATCGTCGTTGGTTATACCCCGACTACGGGGCGGCCCAGTGCTGTGGCTCGAAGGGCAGTACTGCGAACGGGCTAAGCGGATCAAGGTCAACGGAGTCGTAATCGCATGTCAGCACCGATAGAGCGGCTGTATGCACGTTTCGTGCAGTCAATTTCACCGCCAGTCGCAGTTGCATGCGCTCCGTCACGTCATGCCCCTGGACGCGGAGCGTCGGCAGATCGCTGAGTATGTCGAGTCGCATCGGCACCACCCTCATCGGGACGTCTGCCTGGCCCGCGCGGGATGACAATGCGACCTTGCCACTGTCGGCGAGCAGCAGATCGTTCGATAACGCCGTGGCGGTCAGCACCAGCGAGACGACGCCAGGAGACACCTCCCTGTCGGCGGTGACCGCCGTAGCGGCTCCGGTGAGCACGAGATCACGAGTAGCGTTGCGCCAGTGATTGATCCGCGCATAGGCGGATTCGCGCCGCGCGATGACGGCAGCAGCCGTAGGCACGTCGGCCTGGCCGTCGTCTGGATGTGACATGATCTACCTCCAGCAGAGGGAACACCGCCCGGGTAACGGTAGCACTTTATATGGACTATATGGTCCCTTTCATGGTGTGATTGGAGTGTCCGGTCCCGGTTAGCGCGACGGCCGGATTGAGAACGAGGAGTTGTCGATGAGCGAGAGCGCCCATGTACACCTGGTGGCCGGCACCGACGAGCTGATCACCGAGCGGCTGCGTCTGCGTCCATGGGCCGGTGGCGACGCGAACGCCGCGCTGGCGATTTTCAGCCATCGGCAAGTAGCGCGCTGGCTCACCCCAGCGATGCGGCGGGTGACCGACCGCGAAGACATGCGCGAGCAGCTGACTCGCTGGATCGCCGAACACGATGACGTCGGACGGCCACGGGGCCGCTGGGCGATCGAGATCCGCGACACCGGCCTGGTCATCGGAGCGGTGTCACTACTGCCATTGCCGCCCGGTTGCACCGACCTCGAAATCGGTTGGCAGATCACCCCGGCGGCTTGGGGACACGGATACGGCGCTGAGGCCGGGCACGCGGTGGCCCACCAGGCCTTCGCGAAGGGAGTATCTGAGGTATTCGCGGTCGTACGCCCGGGAAACACTCGCGGAGTGGCTACCGCACAGCGCGTCGGAATGGAATGGGTCGGCGAGACCGACAAATACTACGACCTGACCCTGCAGGTTTATCGCCTGACCGCGGCCGATCTGGACTACCCGGAACCCACCGCCACCGCCCACCGATACTGACCGGCGCCACTCCCGTCGCCGGGCGCAACCGCGATTGGTAGATCTGCTGCCGAGGAGAGACTTTCACGCTCCCTTCCTCCGGGTGACACCGCGCGGTCGATGGTCGGGTGCATCTCGCGGGGGTATTGCGGGTGTGGTGGGTTGTGCATAAGTGGTCCTTCTGACCTCGACAGATTCGACCGC
>NZ_JBSFPX010000293.1:0-6019 GCF_053588415.1 Mycobacterium sp. NPDC003449 | reverse complement strand
CCTCGTTGGCGTTCATATTCGTCGACGTCCCGGCACCGCCCTGGATCACGTCGACGACGAACTGATCGTGCAGCGCGCCCGCCCTGATCTCGCGGCATGCGGCCGTGATGGCGTCGGCCCGGTCCGGATCGAGCAGACCGAGTTCCCGGTTGGCCTCGGCCGCGGCCTCTTTCACCGCGGCGAGGGCATCGACGAAATGCGGGTAGCTGGACAGCGCGATCCCCGAGATCGGGAAATTGGCCAGGGCGCGTGCCGTGTGCACGCCGTAGTAGGCCGATTCCGGGACCTCGAGCGAACCCAGCGAATCCTGCTCGACCCGGGCCGTCATCGCCACGCCGGGCTCGGGGCGGCCATCGCGGCCGCGGGCAGGCCGTCGTAGAAGCCTTCTCCCGCAAATGAGGTCAGCTCCAGCTGCATGCCCCACGGGGTCAGGAAGTAGAACCACCGCTGGCCGGCGACCGGAGCCGCCGGGTCGACACCGTTGGGCCCGCCCTGGACCACGACGCCGGGAATGGCCGAGACATAGTCGTGGGCCGCGTCGATGTCGTCGACATAGAACCCGAGGTGGTGGCCGCCGATGTCACTGTTGCGGGGTGGTTCCGTCCGTTGGCCGGGGGCCTGGTATTCGAACAGTTCGACATTGTGGTGTTTGCCGATCCGCAGCATCGCGATGGTGCATGTCGCCGCCGGGTCGACGTTGAGCCTGCGTCGCATACCGTCGGATTCGGCGTCGGCGAACGGTCCGTCGAAGAAGATCAGCTCGGCGCCGAAATGCTCCACGAAGAACCCCACGGCCTGCTCCAGATCGGGGACCGTGTAGGCGACGTGGTCCACGGCCCGCAGGCCCGGGACTTTCGGGGTGCCGTTCTCGATCATCGATATGTCCTCCTGTCAGCTCGGTACCGCGGTCGGGTCCTGGGCGAACCGGTGCTCGGTCCAGCTCAGCACATCCCCACCGTATTTCGCCGCGCGCACGTCGGCCGACCGGGCGTGCCCCTCGAAGTTCTCCAGCCGGGCCGCCCGCCCGCAGATCCGGGCGAGCGCGGCACTGGAGTGCGCGTCGTCGATCTCCTGGTAGGTGACGGTCTTGAGGAACTTGCCCACCCACAGGCCGCCCGTGTAGCGGGCCGCGCCCAGGGTGGGGAGCACGTGGTTGGTGCCGATCGCCTTGTCGCCGAAGGACACACACGTCTTCTCACCGAGAAACAGGGCGCCGTAGTCCTGCATCTCGGTCAGGGCCCGGCGCGGCTCCGCGGTGAGGATCTGGACATGTTCACTGGCGTAGCGGTCGCCGAGTGTGTACGCCTCGGTAAGGGTGTCGACCAGGTGAACCTCACCGTGATCCGCCCAGGACACCGCGGCGACCCCGCTGGTGGGCAGGTTCTCCAGTTGCCGGGCAACCTCGGCGATGGTCTCCCGTCCCACCCGTTCCGACGTGGTGATCAGCACGCACGGGGAATCCGGGCCGTGTTCGGCCTGGCTCAACAGGTCGGCGGCCACGATGAACGGATCGGCGGTGTCATCGGCGATGATCAGCACTTCGGTCGGCCCGGCGAACAGGTCGATGCCCACCTCGCCGAACAGCTGCCGCTTGGCCTCGGCGACGTAGGCGTTGCCGGGCCCGGTCAACAGGTTCACCGGTGCGATGGTCTCGGTTCCGAGGGCCAGCGCGCCGACCGCCTGTACCCCGCCGAGAACGTAGATCTCATCGGCCCCGGCGAGGTGCATCGCGGCGACGCTGACCGGTGGTGGCGTGCCGGCGTTGGGTGGGGTGGTGGCGGCGACGCGTTCGACGCCGGCGACCTTGGCGGTCACCACCGTCATATGCGCCGACGCGGTCAACGGGTAGCGCCCGCCGGGCACATAGGCACCGGACGCGGCCACCGGGACGTGCTTGTGACCCAACCGGATTCCCGGCAGGGTCTCGATCTCGACGTCGAGCATCGCGTCACGCTGCGCCTGCGCGAAGTTACGCACCTGGCGCTGCACGAACGACAGGTCCTCGATCACGGTGCCGGGCAGGTCCGACATGATCCGGGCGATCTCGGCCTCACCGAGCCGGAACGACTCCGGGGTCCAGCCGTCGAACCGTTCGGAATACCTGCGCACCGCCGCGTCCCCGTCGGCGCGGACGTCGTCGAGAACCGCGGCCACCGTGTCAACGACCTGGGGGTTGCTCTTGTGCGGTGTGCCGGCCTGCGCGGCCGGCGCCTTGAGGATGACCGACACCGATTCTCTCCTTGGGCCGAAGTTCCGTGGATCTGCATATCGCCGGCGGGATCCGCTCCGGCGTGCCTCCAGTCTCAAGCTCGGATGGTGCGGGCGTCAGACGCAAGATGTGCAGTAGATCGCGAAAGCTCTGCACCAGTTGGATCAACGGCGCGCGACGACCGGTGCGGCGACCGCACATGCCAGCACCGCGCACAGCGGGATCACGAACGCCACGTTGAGCGAGGTGGCCTCGCCGAGCCAGCCGATCACCGCGGGCCCGGCGAGAATCGCGAGATAGCCGACGCCGACCACGCGGGACAGGGCCCGCCCCGAGGACGGCCCGAGGTTGCCCGCCGTGGTGAAAACCTGCGGCACACCGCCGGAGATGCCCAGGCCGAGCAGGATCCAGCCGACCACGGCGACCACGAGGTTGGGCGCCGCGATGACCGTCGCGACGCCGACGGCGGCCAGCAGGCATCCGTACCGGACCACCGCCACCGGGCCGACCCGTTGGGCGATGCGGTCCACGGTGAACCGGCTGACCGTCATGGCCGTGACGAAGGCGCCGAAAGCCATGGTGCCCAGGACCGGCGCGGCGCCGAACTGATGCTGAGCGTGCACACTGGCCCAGTCCATGGCCGAGCCCTCCGACAGCAACAGCAGGAACGCCAGTATCCCCAGCACGAGAATCTTTCCGGACTGGCCCGCGGATCTGGCGCTGCTCGCCGGTGCCGGCGCCTGGTCCTCGGTCCGCGGCGCCGCGACCCAGCCGCGCATCATCGACCACGCGCCCCCGGTCAACAGCACGCAACAGGCGCCGACGCCGGCGGCCGCCACCCAGGTCGGTATCCCCATGGCGTAACCGACCGCACCCAGCAGGGAGCCGATGACGGTCCCGATCGAGAACACCGCGTGAAAGGACGCCATGATGGCCCGGTCGTAGCCGCGCTCGATATCGACCGCCGCGGCGTTCATCGCCACGTCCGCGCTGCCGGTGGCGAATCCGAACACGAATGCGCACACGCCGACCGGGATCGGCGAGGTCATCGCGAGCGGCGCCGCGACGGTCGCCGCCATGGCGGCCGCGGCCGGAGCCGCGACCGGTGCGGCACCGAATCTGTCGGTGAGCGGCCCGCACACCTGCATGCCGGCCAACGCGCCCACCCCGACGACCAGCAGCACCGTGCCCAGCGCCGAGGTCGACAGCCCGGCGGCGCGCTGCAGGGCCGGCAGGTGCACGGCCCAGGTCGCCAGGATGGTGCCGAACGATACGAACAGCGCGAACACCGCCCCGCGGGCACGCACGAGACGGTGTTCATCGACCTGGGGCATCGTCAAACGGTGACGCCTACCCGTCGCGCGGCCCGCTCCCCTTCATGCACGGCCTCCATCATGGTCCGGCTGGCGATCGCATCGCCAATCCGCTGCACAGGCACCCCGCGACCCTTGAGCGCGAAGTACAACCCGGTGACCGGTCGGTGCCAGCCGGCGAGGATCACGGTGTCGACGCCGGACACGGTGCCCGCGACGGTCTTCTCGACGATGTGCACGGTCGGGCCGTCGATCGCCGTCACCGTGGTGAACGGGCGGGTGGTCATGCCCGATTGCAGAATCCGGGGCACCGCGAGGTTGGCGCTGAACGGCCCCAGCTTGGCTCCGACGTAGGGCAGCGGTGTCACGAACTCGACGTGATGTCCGGCCTCGGTCAGCTGCAGCGCCAGCCCGATGCCCTTCCAGCCGCCTTCGCCGTCATCGACGATCACCACCCGGTGACCGACCGGCTTGTCGTCGTCGAGCACATCCCACACCGACAGCACGTGGTCCTGGTCGAGGCCGGGGGTGAACGTGATGCCCTGCGCGAGGTTGCCGACGATGTCGTCGCCCGGCGCCGAGCCGGTCGCCACGATGACATGGTCGGGTTGTAGCGCCAGCACCTCGTCGGCCGTCGGGGACCAGCCCAGCCGCAGGTCCACCCCGTACTTGGCGATCATGACGTCGAGATGGTCGATGACGGTGGTAACCCGGCTCGGCTGCCTGCGGGGGGTGTCGACACTGACCGGGTTCGGGTTGGCCGTGGAAATCGGTGATTGGGACCGACTCAGTGGCCGCTCGATCGGCGCCTACCTGGGCTTGGTGCCCACCGAATATTCTTCCGGGGGCAGTCGTACCCAGGGCGGGGTCACCAAGACCGGCAACAGCCATGCCCGGCGGCTGCTGATCGAGGCGGCCTGGCATCACCGGGCGCGGTATCGCCCAGGACGTGAACTGCGGCGGCGCTGGGAGAGCGCGTCGCCGGCGGCTCGGGCGCGCGGGCAAGCCGCGAATCGACGGTTGCACGACCGCTGGGCCCGGTTCGACGACCGTAAGAAGCGCTCGGTGGTCGCCAACGCCGCCGTCGCGCGCGAACTCGCCGGCTGGTGCTGGTCGTTAGCCGTCCTCGATGACTAACACCCCACAAATGTCCGGATGACCACCGTCGGTGTCGGCCAGCGTCTGGGAGTGACCCGCGTCGTTTCTATTGAGCAATCATGTTGCGGTGCAACTGGTTACGCTCGTCTTCTAGACCTGCGGTCCACTCCGACTCGAAAGTCCCGTCCTGCGGTATCCAACCCGCGCATATCAGACTTGATCACGCGTCGATAAGACACGCTCGACACCACCACGGACTCATCCGGTCAACGAAGCGGCGGCCACGACGACGGTTGCGGCCGCCGCTTCACCCTGCCTACTTGACAAACCGTCTTCCATATCAGAAAAGAGACAAGTTCGAGGTGTAGTCGCGAGCCCGTCTGATGCCCCTGCATGGAGTCAAGAGATGGGCGGTAGCACCACAAGGGGCCGAAGCCGAACGTCAAGGCAGCGGCCACCGTTCTATCGAGAATGATCACAGCGGAGTACGACAGCAATCAGCCCGGACTCGAAACCGTCGAAGACTGCGAGCGATGCCTGCTACTGCTCGACGCATGCACCGGTGCGATTGTTTCAGCCCTTGGAGACAATCTACGATCGCAGCCGCGCGTCGTCGACCTGGCTTGCGGTGTCGGTGAACCTGGGCTGAGCCTGGTCAAGACCCACCACGACTGGCACCTAACCGGAATCGACCTGTCACCAGCGCTCATCGCGGCAGCCCGACAACACGCCCAGGAGCAAGACCTCACCGACAGAACAACATTCGTCACGGGGTCGATGGATGTCCTCCTACTTGCCGATGCCAGCGTCGATGCGGTGATTTCTCGGATGGGGGCGCTGCTGCTGGGCGACCCGACGACGACCGCACGCGAGATGGCCCGCGTCCTCAAGCCAGGAGGCCGCTTTGCCCTCGCCGTCTGGGCGCGCGCTGAGGACCATCCCCTGCTGGTGCTTTCGCACCGCGCCATTACCAGGCACGTCGCGGCCGATCTGCTGCCCGATCTATTCACGTGGTTCCAGCAGATGGCGGCACCAGGCGTCCGAGAGGGTTGGCTGCGTGCCGCGGGTATGACCGAGGTTGCCGTGGACACCTTTGACTGGGTCGTCCACTACCCCGACTTCGACGCCAGCTGGGAACTGGCCTGGTCAATATGGAGCGGAGCGCTTGCCAACCTCGACGATCAAGCAGTGACCCACATACGAGCGACCCTGCGTGAACTACTGGAGCCGTACGAATCCACGTTCGGTGACGGCCATGTCATCCCGGCGACATGCCAGTTGGTCTACGGCACCAGATAGCCAAAGTCGACTCATGTTTCGACGCTCACCAGGCTGCTTCACCTCGTTAGCCTCGATTTTTCGCCGGGGTTGGCGATGGCGTGCTGCGGTCGCGTGGTGG
>NZ_JBSFPX010000292.1:0-6033 GCF_053588415.1 Mycobacterium sp. NPDC003449 | reverse complement strand
CTACCGTCACCACAGAACTCAGCAGATCGCCGAGTTCTCAAACCAGTAGGTCTCCGGACATGCCGGGGCGATTCAGGTGGTACGTGTTGACAGGATTCCCGACGCCATGAATGACGGTTCGATCTCGATGAACTTGTACCAATTCTTCGGCGCATATTTTCACCAGGATTGGGATCTGGAAGCCGACGACTGGGAAGGAATCGTCGACAGCTATGCCGGCGATCACCCGACCGCAGAGTCCTTGCGGATGTTGGCCCAAGAGATTGACAGTCTGCGTGAGGCCCGCTCTGAACAGAACCTCGAACAGTACTTGGTGAACACCGTGGGCGTTTACTACGGCCCTGAACCACTGACCTACAAGGAATGGCTAGGACAGATCGCCGACCGACTTCGCCAGCAGGCCGCGGCGATTGACAGCAGCCGATCCCAGCATTGAGAGTCTGCCGCCCTGCCGTCGTCATCTCCGTTGATGACCTGCTCACCGGAATCGAGGATGAATTCGTCGTCGTGGAGGCTCAGGGCGTCACCGGCCCGCCGGAACCAACGACGCGACCACTCCACACAGGTGCTCGATCTCGGCGGTCGACGGCTGCATCTCGAAGGCATGCACATGGCAGGCGACGCTGAGCCGGTTCCACGCCAGGGCGGCACGGTCGGCCGCATCGGCGGTGTCCAGGGATTTCAGCACGACGAGCTTGCTGCGCGCATTCGCCCAAGCAGCATGGACATTGAGCGCGGCGCACCGCTGGTCGATGATCTCCTCCAGCGCCTGCCGGGCCAGAAACGCCGCGAGCCGCGACGAGAGCCCCTCGACGGCTCCTGGTGCGTTCAGGACCCGCTGCGCCTGGCCGAGCAGTGACACCGCGCTCATCGCAGGGCCAGCACTTCCCGCACGGTCCGTTCCAGATCGCGGGCGTCCTGAATGGACACCGACGTGGCGTCGCCGTGCGCACCTGCGTTGCAGATCCGCAGCGCCCGTTTACGTTCCGGTTTGAGCCAGGGAGTCAGATCGGTCGACGGATCGCCGTGGACGGCCAGGGCGAGCCGGCTCGACGTCTTCTTCGCCGACTGCCACACCGTCTCGGAATCGGTCAGCGGCCGCCCGGCCAGTGAGGCCTTGGCGTAGAAGGCTTGTTTGGCGGCGGCTTCCAACGCCATCCGGAACAGCGCCGGCGCGGCACGCAGTTTGATGTCGTCGGGCATCCCGTCGTCCTTGATCAACGCGAAGATGTCGCCGACGTGCCGCAGCGCGGGATTGACGTTGTCGCGCACGGTGACCCGCGATCCGGTCTCGCGGACCACTTCGACGAGCCTGGCGTCGATGCCGGTCTCCCGGATCACCGAGGCCAGCCGGTCGTCGTGGGAGAAGACGATCACCTGGTGGGTCCGGGCGATCTCGCGCAGCACCTGGACGAAACCATCGATCTTGGACGGGTCCATCGCCTGGATCGGATCGTCGAGGACCACGAACCGGAACGGGCTCTTTGCCGACGTCGCGCGTGGCAGGAACAACGCCAGCGCCAGGGCGTGCAACTCGCCCTGGCTCATCACCGACAGCGCCTTGGTGGGCTTGCCGTCCACGGACCCTCCGAGGACGGCCCGACGCCTGGTGGCGGTGCCTTCCAGGGTGATGTCGGCGAGGTCGACGTTGCTTTCCTGGCGGAGCCGGTGCCAGATGTCGCGGGCCTGGGCGGCAATGGGTTTGAGGCGCATGTTGCGGAATGCCGCGGCATGTTCGGCGACCCATTTCCGGGCCGCGGTGATCACCTTGAGCTCGCCGTCGACGTCGCGGGCCTGCTCTTCGAGACGGACCCAGCCGCCCAGCTGGGCGGCCAGCGGCGCCCACGCGCTTTCCCGGCGCGCGAGCTCGTCGGCGGCCTGGGTGCGCACCGAGTCGGCGGCCGCGATCACCTCGGTCAACGCCGCTTCGGCATGGGCTGCCAGCGCCTCGTCACCGACCGGAGCCCGCCGGGCGCCGGTCACCGCATCGTTGTAGGCCGCCAAGCCACCCAGCTCGACCCCCGGCACGCCGGCCGCCGCGGCGAGATCGTTGAGCATGGCCGTCAGCACGGACCTCGACGTCTTGAGTTGTTGGGCCGTGGAACGGTATTCGGCCAGCATCTGTTCGCTGCGGGCGATGCTGTCCTGCGCGGCGGTCGCCCACTCGGCGTCCAGGCGGCCCCGTTCGCACACCGGGCAGTCGGCGTCACCGCCCCGGTCGTGGAACCGCAACGCGGCCCGCAACAATTCGACGCGCTGGCCGGTGAGGTCGACCGCGGCGGTCGCCGAGGCCGCGGCGTCGTTGATGGCCGTTCTGAACTGCCGACAAGCCTCCCCCACCGCGTCGATGGTCGGTGTCTCCAACCCGGCCAAGACACGCAGCGCCGGCACGACGTCCGACTGGGCCTCCCCCGCCCCGGTGGCCAGTGCGAGGACGGCGTCCAGCGGCACCGGGCGCTTGCGGAGGAGTTGTGCCGCCCGGCCGGCACGCTCGTCGGTGTGGCCGGTGAGTGCCGCCAGGACGAGTTTGCGTTCGGCGTCGGCGGTGTCACTGGCCGTCCGGATGGCTTTCAGTCGTGCGGCCAGGATCTTCTCGGTGTCGGCGAGGACCTCCAGGCCGAGGAGTTGGGCCAGCGCGTCGTAGAGCGCTGCCGGCCCGCCGTCGAACAGCCGGCCGAGTTCTTCGTAGGACAGCACCGGGCGGTGGAGCTCCAGGGCACGCGACCACCCGAGGTCATCGACCCCGTCGATGCGCTTGCCCGTGCCGACCTGCGTCCAGGTCTTGCGGTCCTCCAGTTTCGCGCCGGGCTCCCAGCGCATGCCGACGGTGCACGGGCCGGCCGCCTCCCGGGTGAACCCCACCCGGATCTCGCACGGGTCGGGGTGATGGAGGTTCTGCCAGGTCTCGGCCCACAGGTTCTCCTTCTTGTGCCAGCGGTAGCTGGTGCCGGTCAGGGTGAGTTCCAGCGCTTCGGCGAAGCTGGACTTTCCGGAGCCGTTGCGCCCGCTCACCACCATCAGGCCCGGCGCCGGGTAGAGGTCCAGCCGCGCGGAGGGGCCGACGCCGCGGAACCCCGACACCGTGATGGAGCTGAGGAACGTCGCCGTCGGCCCGGCTTCCGCTGCCTCGGTGGCGGTTCCGTCCACCTCGGCCAGCGCCTCCAGCACGGCGTCCTTGACCTCGCCGGGCAACGCATCGTCGTTGCCGAGCAACTCCAGGATGACGTCGTGCACCGACTGCTCAGCGGGCGTGACGGCGTCGATCACCGCCCCATCGTGTTGCTGCATGCAACGATTTAACAACGTTTGCCCGACAAATTTGTCGAGACCGTCAGCTGAAGTGTTTTTAGTTGTCGGGGGTCGCGGTTATGGTCGGGGTGCGTCGGGAGATTCGGATGACGACGCTAGCCCAGAATGGAGTCACTCGATGACCGATTCCACCGTGGAGGGCTTCGACATCATTGGCGACGTCCACGGCTGCGCCACCAAACTCGAAGCGCTCCTCACCGAACTCGGCTACCAGAAGGTCCCTGGCACAGCCGGATACCGCCATCCCACCCGCCAGGCCGTCTTCGTGGGCGACCTGATCGACCGTGGGAAGGAACAGCTTCGCGTGCTGGAGATCGTGAAGGCCATGGTCGATGCGGGCAGCGCGAAGATCGTCATGGGCAATCACGAGTTCAACGCCATCGCCTATCACACCGAATGGCCACGGGGCAGCGGAAAGTTTCTCCGCGCCCACGACGACCCGGACAGTCCGTGGTCGGCGAAGAACACCCGCCAGCATCAGGCGTTCCTCGAGCAGGTCACCGGTGCGGATCGGCGCCGATACCTGGAGTGGTTCACAACGATTCCGTTGTGGCTGGATCTGGGCGAGCTGCGTGTGGTGCACGCCTGCTGGCACGACGACTCGATAGCGCTCGTCGAGCAACGCTGCGGTTCGGCCGCACCGTTCACCGAGGTGGAGCATCTCGTGGCGGCCACCGACGAGGACGATCCGCTCTACCGCGCGATTGAGACGCTGCTCAAGGGCCCCGAGATCAGCCTGGTCGACCACGACCAGCCCAAGTACCTCGACAAGGACGGCATCGCGCGCGGCAATGCCCGAATGCGGTGGTGGAACGGCGAGGCCCGCACCCTGCACGACATCGCCGAAATGGGCGGCAACTTCCCCACGGAGTCCGGTGAGCCGTACCCGCCGCTACCCGAGCTGGAGCTGCCCGCCGATGCGCGGTCGTACGTCTGCATCGCGGAGGTCCCGGTGTTCTACGGCCACTACTGGCGGCAGGGGTCCCCCAGGCACCAGGACGATTGGACCGACTTCACCGCGTGCGTCGACTTCAGCGCCGTCAAGGACGGGACCCTCACCGCGTACCGATGGTCCGGAGACAAACGCATCCAGGCCGACCACTACGTGCCCAAGGCCGCAGGCATCGCAGCGGATGAACAGCGGCTCTTGAAATGACAGCCGCGCCCTCGTCGGTCGTGCCGGGTCCGCTTGAGAAGTCGGCATGCATTCCGGTCTCTGGCATTGCCAAATATTGGCCCGATCGTCGCGATAGGGTGCCGACCAAGACTCAAAAGACAGAGGGGATCGAGATGGTTCTTCCCTTGGTACCTGCAGTGCTGATCGCTGTCGGCGCCGCCACTGGAGGAAGCGGACTGGCGCTCGGCGGCAAAGGCGCCCTCTCGATCAGGAAGGCGCAATCAGTGCGAAGCGCAGTGATCAAGCGCTACGAGGCGCGACGCGAGCAAAGCAAAGCCCGGGTCGCCGCGACGAATGCTTCGATCGAACGTTTGGGAAATGACCAACACCAAGCATTGACCGACGTGGTGCTGCGCATGGCCGAGTTCTTGCGCCGCAACGAGCGGCAGGTGCGAGAGAACGAACGGTTGCTGGTCGACGGGATCGACGCGACGATGCATCGAGTCACCGGACTTACCACCCTGGACGTTGACGCCGCTTCATGGATCGCGGGCGCACTCGGCTCCGCGGGTGCGGGAATTGGCGCCGGCGCAGGGGTCACAGCAGCAGCCAGCGCCTTCGGTGTGGCCAGCACTGGCGCTGCGATCTCAGGTCTGTCCGGCGTCGCGGCATCGAATGCAGCCTTGGCATTTCTCGGCGGTGGCAGCTTGGCCTCGGGCGGTGGGGGGATGGCGTTGGGCGCCGCAGCCCTCAACTTCGTGACGATCGGACCCGGCCTATTGGTCGCCGGCTTTGTGACACATACTCAAGGCGACAAGGCCATGACCAAAGCTAAGGAGGTCTGCGCCAAGGTCAAGGTCAGTATCGCGGAACTCGATGAATTCGACACCAAGCTCTCGGCTGTCGACACACGGGCCGACGAATTGCGTTCGCTCCTAAGTGATCTGCGCGAGCGTGCGGTAACCGCACTGGATCTACTCGAGTCTGAACCGTTCGACGCCAAGATCCACGCGCCACGATTCCAGCGCGCTATGACGCTGACAATGGCGGTGAGGGACGTGGCCGCCGCGCCGGTCGTAGATGAAGCCGGCGATTTGACCCAAGAGAGTGGGATGCTCAGCGTGAAGTACCGCGCGATGACAGAGGAGAACGCTAATGGCTGAGGCAGCACGGGTGCACACCGCCAAGTTGTTGGTCGAGGCGCCAACGTTGTCACGCCCTTGCAGGGCTTCGACGCCCTGAACCGTATGGTGGATGCCGCCCGCGAGTGCATCGCCGTACACCAGGTCGAGAGCGCAGAGCGCGCCAGGCTTCAGACGTATGAGACAACCGAGGTAGCTCGGATCAAGGCCGCTGAGTCGGTTCTCAAGAACTACTTCGCTCAGGTCTTCGCCGAGCGGCGATCGAATTTTGAGGAACTGTTCACCCGCCTCGACAACGCACTGGAATCCAACGATGGCGAGACGGTCAGCCTGATTGTGCGCGGCATCGTCGATATCGCCAAAACCTCGCCGCTGGCAGACCTCGGCGACCTTGGCAAGATTCGTGAGGCCCTTGATGATCCGAATCAGGTGTGGGATCTGTGAACACCAAGCTTTGATGGTGCC
>NZ_JBSFPX010000291.1:0-6050 GCF_053588415.1 Mycobacterium sp. NPDC003449 | reverse complement strand
CTCCCCCACGCTCTTCCGATCTTAGCGCGAGCAGACGCGGCGGTACCCGGAAATGCGCGACAACGGGTACCGCCGCGTCTGTTCGGCGGAGAAGGTTGCTACTTCATCTGGAAGTTGGGGGCCCGCTTCTCCTTGAACGCCCGCGGGCCCTCTTTGGCGTCCTCGGACAGGAATACCGGGATGCCGTTGGCGGTGTCGGGCTTGAACGCGTCGAGCTCGTGCATGCCCTCGGTCTCGCGGATGGTCTTGAGGATCGCCTGCACGGCCAGCGGACCGTTGTTGTTGATCACCTCGGCGATCTCGAGCGCCTTGTCCAGTGCGGTGCCGTCGGGCACCACATAGCCGATCAGCCCGTAAGACAGCGCCTCGGCCGCGGTGATGTGGCGTCCGGTCAGCAGCAGATCGCAGGCGATGGTGTAGGGGATCTGGCGGACCAGCCGCACCGCCGAGCCGCCCATCGGGTACAGGCTCCACTTGGCCTCGGAGATGCCGAACTTCGCGCTCTCCCCGGCGATGCGGATATCGGTGCCCTGCAGGATCTCGGTGCCGCCCGCGATGGCCGGGCCCTCAACCGCGGCGATCAGCGGCTTGGTGAGCCTGCGCCCCTTCAGCAGACCGTCGATGCGCGACGGGTCGTAGCTGCCGTCCTTGAACGAGTCGCCCGGCGGCTTCTTGGTGGCGCCCTTGAGGTCCATGCCCGCGCAGAAGTAGCCGCCCGCCCCGGTGAGGATGCAGGTGCGGATCTCCGGGTCGTTGTCGACACGGTCCCAGGCCGCGACCATGATCGAGAGCATCTCGGTGGAAAGCGCGTTACGGGCCTCCGGCCGGTTCAGCGTCAGGATGAGGGTGTGTCCGCGCTGCTCAATGAGGGCATCGGGCCCCTTATCCGGTTCGCTCACGGCTGCCTGCCTTCCTTCGTCATAACCCCAGACTTGTCACGAAATGTAACACGTTCTAGTTTAGGTTCTGTGGCTCTGAACATCGCTGATCTTGCCGAGCACGCCATCGACGCTGTGCCTGACCGTGTCGCCCTCATCTGCGGCGACGAACAGCTCACCTATGCCCAGTTGGAGGAGAAGGCCAACCGCCTCGCCCACTACCTGCGCGGCCAGGGGGTCAACAAGGACGACAAGGTCGGCCTGTACTGCCGCAACCGCAACGAGATCGTCATCGCGATGCTTGGTGTCGTCAAGGCCGGAGCGATCCTGGTCAACGTCAACTTCCGCTACGTCGAGGGCGAGCTGAAGTACCTGTTCGACAACTCCGACATGGTCGCGGTGGTCCACGAGCGCCGTTACGCCGACCGGGTCGCCAACGTGCTACCGGAGACGCCGAACGTCAAGACCGTCCTGGTGGTCGAGGACGGATCCGATGACGACTTCACCCGGTACGGCGGCGTGGCCTTCGAGGACGCCCTGGCACAGGGCTCACCGAAACGCGATTTCGGTCCGCGCAGTGCGGACGATATCTACCTGCTCTACACCGGCGGCACCACCGGATTCCCCAAGGGCGTGATGTGGCGTCACGAGGACATCTACCGGGTGCTGTTCGGCGGCACCGACTTCGCGACCGGAGAACCCGTCGCCGACGAGTACGACCTGTCCAAACAGGCTGTCGCCAACCCGCCGATGATCCGGCTGCCGATCCCGCCGATGATCCACGGCGCCACCCAATCGGCCACCTGGATGTCGCTGTTCTCCGGCCAGACCGTGGTGTTGGCACCGGAGTTCAACGCCGACGAGGTTTGGCAGATGATCCACGACCACAAGGTCAACCTGCTGTTCTTCACCGGCGACGCGATGGCCCGGCCGCTGCTGGACTCGCTGCTGGCCGGGCAGGCCGCCGGTAAGGAGTACGACCTGTCGAGCCTGTTCCTGCTCGCCAGCACCGCCGCGCTGTTCTCCACCAGCCTCAAGGAGAAATTCCTTGAGCTGCTGCCCAACCGGATCATCACCGACTCGATCGGATCCTCGGAGACCGGTTTCGGTGGCACCAGCATCGTCGCCAAAGGACAGTCGCACACCGGTGGTCCGCGGGTCACCATCGACAAGACCACCAAGGTGCTCGACGAGGACGGCAACGAGGTCAAGCCCGGGTCCGGTGTGCGCGGCATCATCGCCAAGTGCGGGCATATCCCGGTCGGCTACTTCAAGGACGAGAAAAAGACCGCCGAAACCTTCAAGACCATCAACGGCGTTCGGTACGCCATCCCGGGTGACTACGCCGAGGTCGAGGCCGACGGCAGCGTCACCATGCTGGGCCGCGGCTCGGTGTCGATCAACAGCGGTGGCGAGAAGATCTACCCCGAAGAGGTCGAGGCGGCTTTGAAGGGGCACCCGGATGTGTTCGACGCGCTGGTGGTCGGGGTTCCCGACGAGCGGTTCGGCCAGCACGTCGCGGCCGTCGTGCAGGCCCGTGAGGGCACCCGCCCGACGCTGGCCGAACTGGATGCGTTCGTGCGCACCGAGATCGCGGGTTACAAAGTGCCGCGCAGCCTTTGGCTGGTCGACGAGGTCAAGCGCTCGCCCGCGGGCAAGCCCGATTACCGCTGGGCCAAGGACACCACCGAGGAGCGGGCCGCCGACGACGTGCACGCCAACCACGTGGGAGCGAAGTAGATGAAGTCCGAACTCTGCGAACGGTTCGGGATCGAGTACCCGATCTTCGTCTTCACCCCGTCGGAGAAGGTGGCCGCCGCGGTCAGCAAGGCCGGCGGTCTCGGCGTGCTGGGCTGCGTGCGGTTCAACGACGCCGACGATCTGGAGAACGTCCTGCAGTGGATGGACGCCAACACCGACGGCAAGCCCTACGGGGTCGACATCGTGATGCCCGCCAAGATTCCCACCGAGGGGACCGTCGTGGACATCGACAAGCTGATTCCGCAGAGCCACCGCGACTTCGTCGCGAAAACCCTTGCCGATCTCGGGGTTCCGCCGCTTCCCGAGGACGAGGAGCGTAACGAGGGGGTGCTGGGCTGGCTGCATTCGGTGGCCCGCAGCCACGTCGAGGTCGCACTCAAACACCCGATCAAGCTGATCGCCAACGCGCTGGGCTCCCCGCCCAACGACGTCATCGAGCAGGCGCATGCGGCCGGGGTCCCGGTCGCGGCGCTGGCCGGAAGCGCCAAACACGCGCTGCGCCATGTGGAGAACGGCGTGGACATCGTCGTCGCCCAGGGGCACGAGGCCGGCGGGCACACCGGCGAGATCGGCTCGATGGTGCTGTGGCCGGAAATCGTCGAGGCCCTGGACGGTAAGGCGCCGGTGCTGGCCGCGGGCGGTATCGGCAGCGGCAAACAGGTCGCCGCGGCGCTGGCGCTCGGCGCGTCCGGGGTGTGGATGGGATCGGCCTTCCTGACCTCGGCCGAGTACGACCTCGGGCACCGGCTGCCGGGCGGCACATCCACCATCCAGGAGGCGCTGCTGCGCGCAGGCACCGCCGACACCGTGCGCCGAAAGATCTACACCGGCAAGCCGGCCCGGTTGCTCAAGACCAAGTGGACCGACGCCTGGGACGCCCAGGACGCGCCGGAGCCGTTGCCGATGCCACTGCAGAACATCCTGGTCAGCGAGGCCCACCAGCGGATGAACGAGTCGGACAATCCCGACACCGTGTCGATGCCGGTCGGGCAGATCGTCGGCCGGATGAACGAGATCCGCCCGGTCGCCGACATCATCGGTGAGCTGGTGAGCGGTTTCGAGGCCGCCACCAAGCGCCTGGACGGTATCGCCGAGGCGTAGTGCTCACACCCCGGTCGTACCGTCGATGTTCTCCCTGAGCAGGTCGGCGTGCCCGCAGTGCCTGGCGTATTCGGCGATCATGTGGGTGTAGATCCAGCGCAGGGTCACCTCGGTGCCGAGGAACGGGCTGGTGTCGTCGAGCGCGCGTCCGGCGCAGTTGACCCTCGCCTGTTCGATCTCGGCTTGCCAGGTGGCGTAGACGGTTTCGAAGTCCAGGTCGGGGTCGAGCTCGAATCCGCCGTCGTGGCCCTCGGCCGACCGCTGGCCGTAGATCGAGGGCACGCTCTCGCCGAGCAGGACCCGGCGGAACCAGTTCCGCTCGACCTCGGTCTCGTGCTGCACCAACCCCATCAAGGTCAGCGGGGACGGGGGAACCGATGCGGTCCGCAACTGCTCATCGGTCAGGCCCGCGCACTTGGTCGCAAGGGTGCTGCGGTAGAAGTCGAGCCAGCTCTGCAGGGTGGCGCCCTCGTCGGCGGTCAGCGGCGGCGTGCCGCGCTCGGCCGGGCTCAACGCCCGGGCAACTTCTGCACCGCCTGGATCATCGGGGTCAGCGCTCTCTGCCAGAACGTCTGAGAAATGCCGAGCGGAGGATCCAGATTGAGTAGCCGCGCGGTCGAAACCGTCTGCGACTCGGTGTATTTGAGGATGCCGTCGGCGCCGTGACGGCGTCCGACCCCGGAAGCCTTCATCCCGCCCATCGGCGCGGCGGTGCTGCCGAACGCCAACGCATAACCCTCGTCGACGTTGACGGTGCCGGACTGCAACCGGGCGGCGATGGCCTCGCCCTCGGTCTTCGAACCGGCCCACACGCTGGCGTTCAGTCCGTACTCGGTGTCGTTGGCCTTCTCGATCGCCTCCTCGACGGAATCGACCGGATAGATCGACACCAGCGGGCCGAACGTCTCGCTGCGCGCACATTCCATCTCGTCGGTGACGCCGGACAACACGGTCGGTTCGTAGAACAGCGGACCGATGTCGGGGCGCGCGTTGCCGCCCGCGATCACCTTGGCGCCCTTGACCTTCGCATCGTCGACGTGCCGGGATACCGTCTTGACCTGATCCTCCGAGATCAGGCTGCCCATATCGGCGGTGAAGTCATAGGCGCCCGACAGCTTCATATTTCGCACCTGCTCGCCGAATTTGGCGGTGAACTCGTCGGCGATCTCCCGTTCGACGTAGATGCGTTCAATCGAGATGCACAGCTGCCCGGCGTTGGAGAAGCAGGCCCGGGTCGCGGCCTTGGCCGCCACGTCGAGGTTGGCGCCCTTGGTGACGATCATCGGGTTCTTGCCGCCCAGTTCGGCCGAGAACCCGATCAGCCGGCGCCCGCACTGCTCGGCCAGCGACCGGCCGGTGGCGGTGGAACCGGTGAACATCAGGTAATCGCAGTTCTCCACGATGGCGGTGCCCACCACCGAACCCGGACCGGGAACCACCGCGAAGACATCGCGGGGCACGCCCGCCGCATACAGCAGTTCGGCGTTGGCCAGCGTGCAGTACGGGGTCTGGCTGTCGGGCTTCACCACGACGGCGTTGCCGGCGAGCAGCGCCGGAATCGAATCCGAGATCGACAGGGTCATCGGGTAATTCCACGGCGAGATGACCCCGACGACACCCTTGGGATGGTGGTTGACCACGGTCTTGACCACACCGGGCAGCAGGCCCTTGACCCGCCTGGGGGCGAGCAGCCTGGCGGCCTCGCGCGCGTAGTAGCGCGCGTTCAGCATGATGTCGACGATCTCCTCCTGCGCCGCCGAACGGGCCTTGCCGGTCTCGGCCTGGGCCACATCCATCAGGAAGCCGCGGTCGCGGGCGACGAGTTCGCGGAAACGCTCGATGGCGGCACAGCGTTCCTTGACCGGCCGCGCGGCCCACTCGGCCTGCGCGGCGCGCGCCTTGGCGAAGGCGGTCGTGACATCCTCGGCGGTGCCGACCGGGATCGTGGTCAGCTCCCGGCCGGTGAACACCTCGTCGATCGATCTGGACTGACGCGCGTCCACATCGGTGATGGCGGCGAGTTTGCGCAGCCGGGCGAAATCGGTGGCGGACGGCGCGGGCATGACTGGCCCCCTTACTGGCGAGTAACTAGTGATCAAGGCCAACCTACTCGGGACCAGCGTCCCGACCAAGAGTGGTTGTCCGATTTGTTCACGACCCGCCGCGGGCCCCGGTCGTACCGTGCCGGTATGGCATCTGAACTGATATCGGCGGTCATCGAGATCGTCGCCACCGACCTGCGGAAGAGCCTCGATTTCTACCGGCTGCTCGGCCTCGACGTCCCGGCCTGAGTTTGGACATTTTGCTTAG
>NZ_JBSFPX010000290.1:0-6125 GCF_053588415.1 Mycobacterium sp. NPDC003449 | reverse complement strand
GCCGCGGGAACGCCACGTCGGGCGCGCCGATCTGCAGCGGCAGCACCAGGTTGGCGAACCCGAACACGATCGGGGTCGCGTAGAACAGCAGCATCACCGTGCCGTGCATGGTGAACAGCTGGTTGAACTGCTCGTTGGACAGGAACTGCAGGCCCGGCATCGCCAGCTCGGTGCGCATGAACAGCGCCATCAGCCCGCCGATCGCGAAGAACGCGAAGCAGACGACGCAGTACATGATGCCGATCAGCTTGTGATCGGTGGTGGTGATCAGCTTGTAGATCAGGTTCCCCTTGGGGCCCATCCGTTCCGGAAAAGGACGACGTGCCTCGAGTTCTCCGATTGGGGGCGCTTCCGCTACCAAGAGGTCCTCCAAAGATTCGTCGGGAAAGTCCCGCTTATCGAACTGAATCCTAACGCTCCCCGCGCCCAGATTCCCCGTGGGTCCTACAAACTGTCGTAATTGACAGGCAACCGTCACCTGCGTACGCCTGACCTGCCGCTAAGCACCAGAATGCTACCGTCGCCCGGTGCCGAGCAACCGAGCCACCGCGGGCGCCGCTCTGATCGCCGCCGCGGCGACCCTGATCAGCGGTTGTGGTTCAACGGACTCGGCGGCGCCGGCCGCGCCCTCGATGACCACCAGCGTGACCAAGATCGCCGATGCCGGGGTGCTCGGCAATCAGCGCAGGCCCGACGAATCCTGCGCGGCCGATCCCGCGCCCGCCGATCCGGAGCCGCGCCGGGTCCGCAACGCGCGTGGCGACTCGGCCGGTATCGCCGAGGACACCGAGGTACGGGGCGATCCACAGCGCATCGTGGTGCTCTCCGGTGATCAACTCGACGCGTTGTGCGCGCTCGGGCTGCAGTCCCGGATCGTGGCCGCGGCCCTGCCGGACGGTTCGGACCGGCAGCCGTCCTACCTGGGCACCGTCGTGCACGACGCCGCCGCCGCGGGCACCAGGAGCGCACCCGACCTCGGGGCGATCGAGGCGGCCAAGCCGGACCTGATCCTCGGATCGCAGGCCCTGACACCCGACACGTTCGGGGCGCTGTCGGATATCGCGCCGACCGTGTTCACCGGGGCACCCGGCGCGGCGTGGCGTGACACGCTGCGCACGGTCGGCGCGGCGACGGGACGCGCCGGCGCGGCCGACGACCTCGTCGGCGGGTTCGACGACGCGGCCCGCCGGGCCGGGGCCGACAACGACGCCACGCACTTCCAGGCCTCGGTGGTGCAGCTCACCGAGAATTCGGTCCGGGTGTTCGGCGCGGAGAACTTCCCGGGCAGCGTGCTCTCCGCGGTCGGCTTGGACCGGCCGGTCGGGCAACGGTTCACCGACAAACCCTACGAGGAGTTGGGCACCACCGACGCCGATTACGCGATCGCCGACGCCGACATCGTCTATGTGTCGTTCGCCTCACCGGCCGCCAGGGACAAGGCCACCGAGATCCTCGACAGCGACGCGTGGCGGGGCCTCTCGGCCACCCGGGACAACCGGGTGTTCGTCGTCAACAACGAGGTGTGGCAGACCGGGCAGAACATCGTCGCCGCGCGCGGCATGCTCGACGATCTGCGCTGGGTCAACGCCCCGATCAACTGAATCACAGCTGGTCGGCGGACCCGGCCACCTGCAGTGCCTGCTGGCCGAACTGACCCGGCGCCAGCGATCCGTCAGGCAGCACCAGATCACCGCTGTCGATGCGGCTGCGCAGGTAGGCGAACGTCTGAGCGGTCTGCGCGAACAGGTGTTCCCCCGCGCGCAGCGACGGCCGCTGCACCCCGTCTACCGGGGAGAACCGTGGCAGCGGTTTCACCTCGGTGGCGTAGTCGACGTTGAAGAAAAGCGGGAAGGAATACCGTTCCTCACGCACCTTGCGCACCCGGTGACTGGTGGCGACGTAGGTGCCGTTGGTCCACAGTTCGAGCAGGTCACCGATGTTGACGACAAAGGTGCCGGGTACCGGGGGCACGTCGATCCACTCGCCGTCGCCGTTCATCACCTCGAGCCCGGGTGCGGTGGGTTTGAGCAGCGTGAAGCACTCGTAATCGGTGTGGGCGCCGATACCGAGGGCGTCCTCGGCGTCGGGGTTGTACGGATAGTGGACCAAACGCAACTGGCTCGGTGTCTTCGTGGCGTGCCTGGAGAACACGTCCGGGTCCTCGCCGAGTGCCACCGCAAACGCCCAGAGCAGCTGCTTTCCCACCCCGAGAACGGCCTGGTAGTAGGCAGTCACCGCGGCCGCGAAACCCGGCACGTCCGGCCATGCGTTCGGGCCGAGCATGGGATTGCCTGCCAGGTAATCGGGGTCGTCGGCCGGCAGGTCCAGCGCCGTGTCGAACGCCTCCTTGAGGTCGGGCGGGCCGGTCTCCATCCCCTCCTCTCCGACCGGTACGTAGCCGCGATGGCACCGCGACAGGCCGATGTAGGTCCGCATCTTCTCCTCGACCGGTAGTGCGAAGAACGTTTTGGTCGCCTCGAGCATCCGGTCGAACAGGGATTCGTCGACACCGGATCCGCTGATATACAGGAAGCCGACATCACTTGCCGCGCGGCCGATCTCGGCGGCGACGCGCTCGCGTTCGGCCCGATCCCGAGACCACAGACCACTGATGTCGACGATCGGCACCGAGGTGAATGACATTGCGTTACTCATAGATTCAATGTCCCTTCGCTATCTTCAACTATCCAGCGCACGCCGTTGGCGTGGATCTGATCTCCGGAGCACCCGATCTCGAGCGCCCGCCACCTGGATCCGCCGATATCGTCGATCACGACAACTCCGCCACCACCCCAACCGAAGCGTGAGCCGACGCGCACCAGAAGCCCCGGTGCGCCATCAGGTCCCCGCATAAACGTGGCGCCGCAGGGTGTCCTCGGTTCCCGGTCGCGGGTCCAGTGTTCGACGTAGTCCTCATAGATGCCGGTCTCAATCAATGTGTCACCGTCCCAAAGCATCACACCGGCGTCGGGATGCGGACCAGGCGGTTCGAGGTCGATGACCCGGTGCCACTCGAAGATGTCGGCCCGCTGGCGCAGCGTTCCCGCGAAGCCACGCGAGTCGACGTACGCGGTGGGCCCCTGCAACCACGTGACGTCGGTACCCGTATCGCACGAGCCGTCGGCACCGACCAGCAGCGTGCGCCGCCACAATCCGACGCAGTCGCAAGCCGCCGGATCCATTATCGAGACACCGGACCTACCCCGAAGCGGTCCTGGAAGTGCTGGGTCAGTTCCGGCCACACGTGCGGATCGTGACCGGGGATCAACTGATAGCCCCTGTCGCCGGCCAGCTTCTTGAGCCTGCGGATCGGCTCGATCGTATCCTCGGGCTCGACGTCGATGAATCCGCCGATCGCCAGTTCCTGTTCGATGTTCTCGGTCAGATCGGCGGCGTCGAACGCGAACACGAACCCCTTCGGACCCTCACCGCCGGAGGCGGACTCGTCGAGATCGACCACGAAGCTCTGGTGCCCGGGCGTGTGGCGGTAGGTCGGCACACCGGTGACGCCCGGCGCGATCTCTGCCTCCCCGTCGGCCAGGCGCCACTGGATGTTCGGATCGTCGAAGTCGGCGCGGACTATCGCGTTGCGCTCCGGCTCGGGGTGGTTGGACAGCCCGTACTCAAGCTCACGGCGCTGCGCGTGCACCGGAACCTTGCCCGCGAACAGCTTCAGTCCGCCGGCGTGGTCGTGGTGCAAATGGCTTACCGCGACAGTGTGGATGTCGTCGAAGTCAACGCCGACCTCGGCCAGCCGTTGCTCGATCGGCTCGCCGGGACCGGGCAGAACCGGCCGGTACTCGACGGTCGGGAAGAATCGCCGGTACAGCGCGGGATCCCGTACCAATGCGGTGTTGAAGCCGGTGTCGAGCAGCACCCAACCACCGTCGGTCTGCAGCAGCACACCGGGCACCGGCTCGCGCATGCGTTCCTCGGCGGGCGCCCCGTACACCGACACCGACTTCGGCAGCTCCTCCCAACCCAGTGTCAGCAGGATGATCCGACGCACGCCGCTCTTGCGGACCAGAGTCGACATCAGCCCACCGACAGTTTGAACAGCCGCAGCGAGTTCGGGTTGGTCACAACGTGCGCCTGCTCGACGCCCTTCAGCCAGGGCTGGGCGACCACGAAGTCGTCCACGTCGGCCATGTTCAGCCAGCACCCCGTCTTGACTGCCTCCTCGGCCGCGGTCGAGAACGGTTGTGGTGCACCGGTGGCCAATCCTTCTGCCAGAGCTGCGGTGATCGGCGGCGCGGAGCAACCCAGATAGTTCAGGCCACCGTCGGGGTCGAAGGAGATGTGTCCCCATGTGTAAGGCGATGGGGCATCCGGCCATCCGGTCCCCGAGTAGATCTCCGGGGCCGATTGCCCGTCGGTGCCGATCCAGCCGTAGATCTCCGAGGTCGGATAGCTCTGCACCTTGGCGGTGAGCCCGGCCGCGGCGAGCTGGGTCTGGATCAGGTTGCTGATCAGCTGGTTGTCCGGGTTGGACGAGTCGTACCCGATGGTGATCGCCTTCTGGTCGGCGGGCAGGTTCGCGGCAAGCCTGGTCAGCTGCGACGGATCGTGCGTCACGGACTGCCTGGCGAACTCCGGTGCCATCATGTTGGGCGGGTAGACCTGCTCGGCCTTCTTGCCGCGGCCGAAGTAGGTCTGCTTGACCAGGGTGTCGACGTCGATGGCCGCCACGACCGCGTTTCGGTTCGCAACGTCGGTCAGCATGCCCTTACGCGGGTTGAGGTAGAGGTAGTTCGACATCATCGTCGGCAGCGAGTAGTTCGTGAACTTGTCGTCGTTGAGATACTGCTCGACTGCCGAGGACGGAAGGTCGTGCATGATCGCGGCGATCTGACCGTTGTTGAACTGCAGCTGTTGTGCCGAGACGTCGGTGATGACCGGGATCTCGACCTTCTCGAAGTATGGCTTCTCCCCCCAGTATTCGGGGTAAGCGGCCAGCGCGTAGCGGGATCCGATCTCCGCGGCGGTCAGTGTGTATGGACCAGTTCCGAGGTCATGGTTGGTCAGGTAGGCCTGTGCGTTGTCGCTGCCCGCGTTCTTCGCCAGTCCCTCTGGGCTGAGCATCCTGGGCCCGTACGGAGCCGCGAGGTAGTCGAGGAACGCCGAGTTGGGCGCCTTGAGCGTGATTGTCACGCCGTAATCACCCTGCGTCGTTACTGATTTGACGTCCTTGACCATATAGGCCGGGCCCTGGTTCACTGCCGCCCGGCGGTCGAAGGATGCCTTCACCGCGGCCGAGGTGAAGGGGGTCCCGTCGTGGAACGTGACACCCTCGCGCAGTTTGAATGTGAATACGGTGTGGTCGGGTGACTCGGTCCACTCGGTGGCCAGCAGCGGTTCGATCTGCGGCTTGTCGGTGCCCGCCTTGTACTGCAGCAGACCCTCGTAGATGTTCGTGGTCAGGAGCAGACCCTGACCGGCGTAGAAGATGTCGGGGTCCGGTGGCTGCCCGGGGTCCTGCAGGAACGAGACGTGCAGTACCTTGTCGGTCGGTGCGGCGTTCGGCGTTCCGCCGCCGGAATCTGAACCTCCACAGGCACTCAACGCGAGTACGGCAACGGCACCGAGCGCGGCGAGCGAGCCGAGTCTGTTGGTCATCGTGCGGCTCCCTCGAGGATGGGGGTACTGAGTTGGCGGAATGCGGTCAGGATCTCTTCGGTCGTACGCACGGCGCCGGTCTGCAGGTACTCCATCGCGTCGAGTGCGGCGTCGTGGCGGTACTGAGACGAACCGCCCACACAGTCGGAGACCACCCTGACGTGAAAGTCGCGCTGGTGGGCGTCGGCGAAGGTGTAGTGGACACACACGTCCGTCAGTCCGCCGACGAGGATCAGCGTGGATGCCTTGAGTCCGGACAGCACGATCTCGAACTCGGTGCCGATGAAGCCCGAATAACGGCGCTTGACGATGTGGAACTCCTGGTTCGGCCCGTTCAGTTCAGGGAGCAGGGCCGGATGAAGTGCCGTTCCGGGCCTGCCGTCGATGCAATGCATGCCCTCGGTGCCGTCCAGTTCGCGACCGAAGTCGATTCCACTGGCGCGGTGAACCTCCTGGAAGAACACGATCGGCACCCCGGCACCCCGAGCCGCAGCGACTGATCGCCGCGG
>NZ_JBSFPX010000289.1:0-6183 GCF_053588415.1 Mycobacterium sp. NPDC003449 | reverse complement strand
GGACACCGTCAACGGCTGGGACCCGGTGTATGGGCGTGGCGCGCCGATGGTTTCCAGGACAGCTCCGCGGATTCTCACAGCCACCAGCCTGTCAGACTGACCGGCATGGAAGCGCCCCTGTCGACGACGGATTTCCCCGTGCACTGGCCGGTGCTGACCCGGTGGACCGACAACGATATGTTCGGCCACCTCAACAACGCGGTGTACTACGAACTGTTCGACACCGCGATCAACGCCTGGATCAACACCAGCTGCGATATCGATCCCGTCGCGGCGCCGTGGCTGGGGGTGGTGGCCGAGTCCGGGTGCCGCTACTACGGCGAGCTGAAATTCCCCGATCCGCTGGTGGTCGGGCTGTCGGTGGCGCGGCTGGGCAACAGCAGTGTCACCTACCGTCTTGGGCTGTTCGAGCCGGACGGGCCGGTGGCCGCCGTCGGGCACTGGGTGCACGTCTACGTGGATCGCACGACGCGCCGCCCGGTACCGATTCCCGGCCCGATCCGGTCGCTGCTGGGCTCGATATGCTCTGCCGATGCCGCTCGTGAGTAAGACCGTCGAGGTCGACGCCCCCGCTGACAAGATCATGGCCATCGTCGGTGATTTCGAGGCCTATCCGCAGTGGAATCCCGAGATCAAGGGCTGCTGGATCCTGGCCCGCTACGACGACGGACGGCCCAGCCAGCTGCGTCTGGACGTTGAAATCCAAGGCCAGTCGGGGATGTTCATCACCGCGGTGTACTACCCCGACGCGAACCAGATCTACACGGTGTTGCAGCAGGGCGACCACTTTTCCAAACAGGAGCAACGATTCTCGGTGGTGGCGGTCGGGGCGACCGCACTGCTGACCGTCGACCTCGAGGTCGAGGTCAAGCTGCCGATCCCGGCTCCGATGGTGAAGAAGGTGATCGGCGAAACCCTGGATCACCTGGCCAACGCCCTCGTGGCGAGGGTTCAGCAGCTGGCCTGAGGTCGGCGGCCGCCGCACGCAGTTCGGCCACCCGCTCGCGGATGCGGTATTCGGTCGAGCGCGGCATTTCTCCGGGTCGGTACCGGCCGTGTCTGACGCGGTACACCCGACCGCGCGCCATCTCCCAGCGCAGCGCGTCGGAGATCGCCTTCGACGGCCTGCCTGCGGTGGTGAAGCCCTGGTCGTCGAGCGCGTCGACCAGATCGGCGACCGACTGCGGGCCGCACCGCAGCAGCTGCATGGTCAGCACATAGCGCAGGCTGGTGCCCTTGAGCAGGAGTTTGTCCGTCATGTCGGCACCGTGCCACCGAGGTCCGACAGGTTCGGCCCGGGTGTGAGGAGGTCACGGCCGCGCGACGGGCACTCGAGGTGCCCGGCTGTCAGCGACTTTTCCGCGACAATCGCCACTCGGGTGTTCAGGCGCCTCAACGGCCCCATAGTCAGTGATCGCACCCGCCCCTGACATCACTGCACCATCGTCAGCCTCACCAGCCCAGCGCCCGATTGATAGCGACTCTGTCGCTGATAGCCGGACAGCCCGAAATCCGTTGCGTACGAGGCGGATGGGGTGCCAGTGACGTGAGTAAAGACCGCGGCTGGGACGAGCGGGGTCCACGGTGTGGATGAGGTGATTGTCGCTGAAAAGTCGCTAATAGCCGGGCAGGTCGATGGTCGTTCCGCCGCGCGACACGCCACCGCGCGACCCGCCGGCTCAGTCCCACATCCCGACCGCGTCGAGCCGCGCGATCAACCGCTCTGCGCCGTCGCTGAACTGTGCGGCGGTGAGCTCGGCGACGGTGTCGGCATCGCGGCGTCGCAGTGCCGCGATGAGTTTCCGGTGACTCGCCAGGGTCTCGTCCGCCCAGCGGGGATCGGTCGCATAGGTCAGCGCCGGCAGGTAGCGCGCGACGTGCAGCAGGAACCAGGCCAGTTTGATCCGGCCGCTGGCCTGGTTGAAGGCGCGGTGGAAGGCGAACTCCGCGGACGAGACCTCGTCGGGGTTCTGCCGTTCGACGGCGGCCGCGAGTTCACCGTTGAGGCGTTCGAGCTCATCGATCTGGCCATCGGTGATGCGCCCCGTGGTGGTGACGGCCAGCTCGCGGGCGATGGTGGCCTGCAGCCAGAAGATGTCCTCGACGTCGGTGCGGGTCATGGCGACGACGACGTGGCCGCGGTGCGGCTCGAGCCGCACCATGCCCTCGCCGCGCAGCGTGCGCAACGCCTCGCGGACCGGGGTGATGCTCACCCCGAGGGCCGCGGCCGTCTCGTCGAGCCGGATGAAGGTGCCCGGCCGCAGTTCCCCGGTCATGATCTCGGCCCGCAGTCGCGTCGCGACCTCGTCGGAGAGCTGCTCCCGCCGCACCCCGCCGTGTCGTCGCACGGCCGTTCTCACCGGCGCGTTCACGTGTGTCCTGGTCACCTTTCGGTCCGTGTGCTGCGGGGTTGTCCCCGGGGCGCCGAGGCCATAATGTGACCCAGACAACTCCATGTTTGATCAAATATAAACGTCGTGCAACCCGATAGGTCTTGGAGAGCCGTTGACTGCCTCGCCGTCCCCGATTGAGCAGCCGTACCTGGCCCGGCGCCAGAACTGGACCACCCAACTCGCGCGGCACGCGCTGATGCAACCCGACGCCACCGCGCTCCGCTTCCTGGGGCACACCACCACATGGGCCGAGTTCGACGACCGGGTGACCCGGCTCGCCGGCGCGCTGAGCCGTCGCGGGGTCGGCGCCGGCGACCGCGTGCTCGTCCTGATGCTCAACCGCCCCGAGTTCGTCGAGTCGGTCCTGGCCGCCAATCGGCTCGGCGCGATCGCGGTGCCGGTCAACTTCCGGATGACCCCGCCCGAGATCGCCTTCCTGGTCGGCGACTGCCAGGCCAGCGCGATCGTCACCGAATCGGTGCTGGCCGGGGTCGCGACCGCGGTCCGCGGACTCGATGCGACCCTGTCGACGGTCATCGTGGCCGGCGCCAGGGCCGCCGAGGACGACGACGTGCTCGACTACGACGTGCTCATCGCCGAGGACGGGGAACCGGCGCCGCCGGTGGACATCGCCGACGACTCCCCGGCGCTCATCATGTACACCTCGGGAACCACCGGCCGGCCCAAGGGCGCGGTCCTCACCCACATCAATCTGGCCGGCCAGGCGATGACGGTGCTGTTCACCAGCGGTGCCGACATCCACAACGACGTCGGGTTCATCGGGGTACCGCTGTTCCACATCGCCGGCATCGGCAACATGATCATCGGCATGCTGCTCGGCAGGCCGACCGTGATCTACCCCCTCGGGGCCTTCGACCCGGGCAGTCTGCTCGACGTGCTCGAGGCCGAGCGGGTCACCGGGGTCTTCCTGGTGCCGGCCCAGTGGCAGGTGGTCTGCGCCGAACAACGGGCCCGCCCCCGCGACCTGAAGCTGCGGGTGCTGTCCTGGGGAGCCGCCCCGGCCTCGGACACCCTGCTGCGGTCGATGTCCGAGACCTTCCCCGGCACACAGATTCTCGCCGCCTTCGGCCAGACCGAGATGTCCCCGGTGACCTGCATGTTGCTGGGCGACGATGCGATCAGAAAGCTCGGCTCGGTCGGCACGGTGATCCCGACCGTGTCGGCCCGCGTCGTCGACGAGAACATGAACGATGTGCCGGTCGGCGAGGTCGGTGAGATCGTCTACCGCGCCCCGACATTGATGTCCGGGTACTGGAACAACCCGCAAGCCACCGCGGAAGCCTTCGCAGGCGGCTGGTTCCACTCCGGGGACCTCGTCCGCCAGGACGAGGAGGGCTACATCTGGGTCGTCGACCGCAAGAAGGACATGATCATCTCCGGCGGGGAGAACATCTACTGCGCCGAGGTGGAGAACGTCCTGGCGGCCCACCCGTCCATCGTCGAGGTCGCGGTGATCGGCCGGGCACACGAGCAGTGGGGTGAGGTGCCAGTCGCCATCGTGGTGTTACGGGCCGCGTTGTCCGACCCCCTGAGCCTCGACGACCTCGACGGGTTCCTGACCGAGCGACTGGCCCGCTACAAGCACCCCAAAGTGCTCGAGATCGTCGACGCCCTGCCCCGCAATCCGTCGGGCAAGGTGCTCAAGACCGAACTCCGTCAGCGCTACGGTGCGGAGGCCCGGCGTGACGTTAGCGAAAGTAACTCTGCAACAACGGTTTCTGCAGGTCAAAACATAGATCGACGATGATATGCGAGGTTTGCTAACGGTTGGAGGCTCAATCCAGCCGATGCGGTGCACCGCCCGGAATGAATCGGGTACAGTCCTGTGGTCTCAGTTACTACCCACGAGTAGGGAGATGCAGATCTCGCACATTGGTTTGTGCCGGGGGCGAGGCGTGCGCCAGGCCGAAGGGGAGCACCGGTGACAACGTCGACCGATGGCCTGGTTGGGTACGTCCGCGGGCAGATGGAGAAGCCGCTGGCGATGGTCGGCGGCTTCTTCAAGATGACCGTCCTCACCGGGAAGGCGCTGCTGACAAGGCCTTTCCAGTGGAAAGAGTTCGTGCTGCAGAGCTGGTTCCTGATCCGGGTCGCCTTCCTGCCCACGCTCGCGGTGTCGATCCCGCTCACCGTGCTGATCATCTTCACGCTGAACATCCTGCTGGCCGAGTTCGGTGCGGCCGACGTGTCGGGCGCCGGTGCGGCGCTCGGCGCGGTCACCCAGTTGGGCCCGTTGGTCACGGTGCTCGTGGTCGCGGGCGCGGGCTCCACCGCCATCTGCGCCGACCTCGGCGCCAGGACCGTGCGCGAGGAGATCGATGCGCTCGAGGTCCTCGGCATCGATCCGATCGAACGGCTCGTCGTTCCCAGGGTCGTCGCATCCACCTTCGTGGCGTTCATGCTCAACGGCGCGGTGATCATCATCGGCCTGGTCGGCGGCTTCTTCTTCGGCGTCTACATCCAGAACGTCTCCGCGGGCGCCTACGTCTCCACCCTGACCCTGCTCACCGGCTTCCCCGAGGTGATGATCTCGGTCATCAAGGCCACCCTGTTCGGCCTGATCGCCGGACTGGTCGGGTGCTACCGCGGCCTGACCGTCGCGGGCGGATCCAAGGGTGTGGGGACCGCGGTGAACGAGACGCTGGTGCTGTGCGTGGTCGCCCTGTTCGCGGTCAACGTGGTGCTCACGACGATCGGTGTGCGGTTCGGGACGGGGCACTGAGATGAGCACCAACGCCGTTCTGCGAGCCCGGTTCCCCAGGGCCTACTCGCGCACCGCCGACTTCGCCGGGGCGCCGGCCCGGATGCTCGACAGCATGGGCCACGTCGCGTGGTTCGTCGTGCAGGCCATCGCCCACATCCCGCATGCGGCCCGGCACTACCGGCGGGAGTCGCTGCGGCTGGTCGCCGAGATCGGCATGGGCACCGGTGCGATGGCCGTCATCGGTGGCACCGTCGCGATCATCGGCTTCGTCACGCTGTCGGCGGGTTCACTGATCGCCATCCAGGGCTTCGCCTCCCTCGGCAACATCGGCGTCGAGGCGTTCACCGGGTTCTTCGCCGCCCTGGCCAACATCCGCGTCGTCGCGCCCGTCGTCACCGGCCAGGCACTGGCCGCGACGGTCGGGGCCGGCGCCACCGCCGAACTCGGCGCCATGCGGATCAGCGAGGAAGTCGACGCGCTCGAAGTGATGGGCATCAAGTCGATTTCGTACCTGGTGTCCACCCGGATCATGGCAGGCGCGGTCGTCATCATCCCGCTCTACGCCATGGCGATCCTGCTGTCGTTCATGTCGGCGCAGTTGGTCACCACCATCTTCTACTCGCAGTCGGTCGGCACGTACGAGCACTACTTCCATACGTTCCTGCGGGTCGACGACGTGATGTGGTCCTTCCTCGAAGTGATCATCATGTCGGTGATCGTCATGTTGAACCACTGCTACTTCGGCTATTTCGCCAGTGGCGGTGCCGTCGGTGTGGGTGAGGCCGTGGGAAGGTCGATGCGTACCTCGTTGATCGCGATCGTGCTGGTGGTCCTGTTGGCCTCGTTGGCGCTGTACGGCACCGACCCGAACTTCAACCTCACGGTTTAGCGCCATGACCGCGCCTCTGAACAAGTCGAAAATCCCGCCCTACAAGCTCGCCGGCCTGGTGCTGGCGCTCGTCACGGCCCTCGTGCTCGCCTTGACCTGGATGCAGTTTCGTGGGGTGTTCGAGGACAAGGTGGCGTTGACCGTGTTGTCGGGGCGGTCGGGGTTGTCGATGGATC
>NZ_JBSFPX010000288.1:0-6265 GCF_053588415.1 Mycobacterium sp. NPDC003449 | reverse complement strand
ACGCCGGGATGGACGCGGTCGGTGAGGACGTCGGGACGCCGACCATCCACGTCAACGGCGTCGCCTTCTTCGGCCCGGTGCTCTCGCAGATCCCGCGCGGCGAAGAGGCAGGCAAATTGTGGGATGCGTCGGTGATCTTCGCCGCTAACCCGCACTTCTGGGAGCTCAAGCGGACCAGGACCGAACCCCCGGTATTCGACTGATGTTCTGATTCCGGTTGCGCAACATCGTTGCCCACGCAACGGTGTTACGCATGACAGCGCCCGAGCCCACCACCGACGGTTCCTATCGCGACCGCATCGCGGCCGTCGAGCCGGGCGGCAACGAGTTCATCGCCGAGGCGGACCGGCACGGCAGGCCCAGTCAGCTGTTCTGGACGTGGACCTCACCCAACCTGGAGTTCGCCACGATCTTCGTGGGTGTGCTCGCGGTGTCCTACTACGGCATGACCTTCTGGCAGGCCGTCGCCGGGCTCGCGCTCGGAGCCGGCCTCGGGGCGATCGCGCACTTTGTCCTGTCGGCCCGCGGGCCGTTGCACGGCGTGCCGCAGATGGTGCTGGGCCGCCTGCCGTTCGGTTTCACCGGCAACGCGGTCCCCGCCGTGCTGATGTCGGTGACCGCGGGCGTCGGCTGGTTCGCCACCAACAGCGTCAGCGGCGCGTTCGCGTTGTCGACCCTGTTCGGCATCGCACCGCTGCTGGCGCTGGCGATCATCGTGCTGGTCCAGACCGCCCTGGCGTTCTTCGGCCACAACCTGGTGCAGGCGTTCGAGCGCTGGGCCTTCCCGGTGCTGGCGGTGATCTTCGTGGTCGCCGCGGTGGCGATCCTGACCAAGGCCGATGTCGGGGCGCCCGCCGTGGAGGGTGGCGTCGGCGGGGTCGGCGGGTTCCTGCTGACCGTGGGCACCATGTTCGGTTACGCCGCCGGATGGACCCCCTACGCCGCGGACTACGCCCGCTACCTGCCGACGTCGGCGGCCGGGCCGAGGACCGGGCTGTTCGCCGCGGCCGGCCTGTTCGTGTCCTGCGTGACGCTCTCGGCGGTGGGTGCGGCGTCGGTGACCATCGGCCCCGCGGTCTCGGAAAACCCCACCGAGGCGTTCACCAGCGAGTTGAGCTCGTGGCTGGCGAGCCTGACCCTGCTGGCCATCGCGATCGGGGCGGTCGCGGCCAACGCCATCAATGTGTATTCCGGGGCAATGGCTTTCGTGACCATCGGGATCAAACTGCCACCGCACATCGCCCGCGCCCTGGTCACGGTGTTCTTCGGGGTGGACGGATTCCTGATCGCCTGGTGGGCGCTGGCCGACGCCGCCGAGAGCTACGAGGCCTTCCTGCTGATCATCGCCTACTGGATCGGGCCGTGGCTGGGCGTGGTGTTCGCCGACCAGTACCTGCGCCGCGGCCAGCCGATCGCCGGGTTGCTCTACGACCGGTCCTACACCAACTGGCCGGGCCTGCTGTCGTTCGCGGTCGGGCTGCTGGTGTCGGTGCTGCTGTTCGGCAATCAGGCCAGGTTCGTCGGATATGTGGCCAGGGCGGTACCGCAACTCGGCGACATCACCTTCTTCGTCGGCTTCCTCATCGCCGGTGCCGCATACTTGCTGCTGTGCCGGTCCAAGATCAACACTGAGAAGGGGGTGCTGGGGTGACCCCGCAACAGATGCTCGACGTCGCGGTCGCCGAGGCCCGAAAAGGGTTGGCCGAGGGCGGAGTCCCGATCGGCGCCGCCCTGTTCGGCAGTGCAGGAGAACTGCTGGGCGCCGGGCACAACCGCCGCGTGCAGAACGACGATCCGTCGGTGCACGCCGAGACCGACGCCTTCCGGGCGGCGGGCCGTCAGCGCGGCTACCGGTCCACGACCATGGTGACGACGCTGTCGCCGTGCTGGTACTGCAGCGGCCTGGTCCGCCAGTTCAACATCGGCGCGCTGGTGATCGGTGAGGCCAGCACGTTCCACGGCGGACACGACTGGCTGGCCGAGCACGGGGTGTCGGTCACCGTGCTCGAGGACAAGCGGTGCATGGCGATGATGGAAGAGTTCATCGCGGCCAAACCAGAAGTCTGGGCGGAGGATATCGGCGAATGAGTGCGATTGCGACGGTGGACATCTCACGTTGGTACGCCGGCGGGGCCGAGGCCGACGCGGTGGCCGCCGAGGTCGACGCGGGCCTGCAGCGGGCCGGGTTCATCGTGGTCACCGGCCACAGCGTTGACACCGGGCTGGCGGCCAGGGTGCGGGCGGCCAGCCGGGAGTTCTTCGCGCTGCCCGCCGAGGTCAAGGACCGGTACTCGGTGGCGGTCGGCGGGCACGGCTGGATCGGCCCCGGTGCCGAGGCCAACGCCTACGCCGAAGGCACCGAGACGCCGCCGGACCTCAAGGAAAGCTACAGCCTGGGCGCCGAGACGGCCACCGGCGATCCCGAGGTGGACCGGATCTGGTTCGCCCCCAACGTCTGGCCGGCCGAGGTGCCCGCCCTGCAGGCCCTGATCGCCGAGTACACCGCCGCGATGCGCGCGCTCTCCGACGACCTGCTGGCGCTGTTCGCCCACGCGCTCGGGCTGCCGGTGAATCCGTTCGCGGCGCTGGCCGACCGGCCGACCTGGACGATGAACATCAACCACTACCCACCGGTGAGTGTGGTGGGGGAGCCCGAGCCGGGACAGTTCCGGATCGGTCCGCACACCGACTTCGGCACCGTGACCGTGCTCGACCGGGAGCCGGGGGCCGGGGGACTTCAGGTGTACTCCGAGGCGCAGGGCTGGGAGGACGCGCCGTGGGAGCCGGGTGCGCTCACGGTCAACATCGGTGACCTGCTGGAGTACTGGAGCGGGCGGCGGTGGCCGTCGGGGCGCCACCGGGTCCTGCCGCCGCAACCGCATGCGCCGGAAGAGGATCTGGTCTCGCTGATCTACTTCTATGAGGCCAATCACGACGCGCTGGTGACGCCGCTGGATCCGCCGATCGGCAGGGTGTCCGGGCTCGAGCCGGTGACGTCATCGGCCTTCATCAAGGAACGCCTCGACGCCATCACCGTCGGCTGAGCCGACAATCTGGCTCCCGTCGGGTAACCGGGCGGGCACGGCATCCAGCGCCGCACGGTGTTCGGCGCTCAACGCGATGTCGCCGGCGGCCAGGTTCTGCTCCAGATGGGCCACCGATGTGGTCCCGGCGATCAGCAGGACGTTGGGCGAGCGCGCCAGCAGCCAGGCCAGTCCGACCTGCGCGGCGGTAGTGCCGAGCTCGGCGGCGATCCGTTGCACCACAGCGTTTTCGGCGACCTTGGGGAAGCCGGGAAACGACGAGCCGAGCGGGAAGAACGGTACCCAGGCGATGCCGTGCTCGGTGCACAGCGTGAGTTCGTCCTCGTGGACGCGGTTGAGCAGGCTGTAGGCGTTCTGCACGCAGACGATCCCGGCGGGCAGCGCCCGGCGCACGGTCGCCACGTCGACATTGCTGATCCCGATCGCTCCGACCTTGCCCTCGTCGCGCAACGCGATCATCTCCGCGAGTTGGTCGTCCAGGTCGACGATCTGATCGCCCTCGGCGACCAGGCCGGGCCCCAGATCGGCCCGGCGCAGGTTGACGACGGGTATCTGCTCCAGGCCGAGTCCGGCCAGATCCAGCTCGACGGCGGCGCGCAGGTCGGCCGGGTGCTGGGCCAGGGTCAGCGGAATGGGTCCGCCGGTGGCCGATCTGGCGCCGACCTTGCTCACGAGCACCAGGTCGTCCGGGTACGGCGCCAGTGCGTCGCGGATGCGCCGGTTCACCACACCGTCGTCGTAGAAGGAGGCGGTGTCGATGTGGTTGACGCCGAGTTCGACGGCCCGCTGTAGCACCGCCAAGGCGTCGTCGTGGGGGAGGTCGTGCTCGAGGCCCATGGCTCCATAGCCGATGCGCGCCACGTGGTGAATGCCGAGCGCGCCGGCGCCGCCGGGCTGCGATGTGCTCATGTCCAGCTCCTGGAATGTCATACTCGATATCGATGCGGAGGAACCTCCGCTTTCACGATAACAAAACGGAGGAGCCTCCGCTATGGCTGAGCGGGCCGATGCGCGCCGCAACCGGGAACGACTGCTGGCCGCCGCCGGCGCGGCGTTCGCGACAGCGGACGGGCCGGTGTCGCTTGAGGGCATCGCCCGTGACGCCGGCGTCGGCATCGGCACGCTCTATCGGCACTTCCCGAACCGGGAGGCTCTGGTCGAGGCCGTTTACCGGGCCGAGCTCGGTGAGGTGACAGCCTCCGCCGCCGAACTCGCGGCCCGGTATCCGCCCGTCGTCGCGCTGCGGCGCTGGATGGAACGCTATGCGGAGTTCGTCGCGGCCAAACGCGGGATGGCCGAATCGCTGCACGCGATGTTCACCTCGGGCAGGGTGCAGCCCGGTCAAACCAGGGACGGCGTGCTGGGCGCGGTCGTGGTTCTGCTGCGTGCCGGCGCCGCCGACGGCAGCCTGCGGGACGATATCGATCCCGACGACGTGGTGTCCGGCCTGCTCGGTATCTTCCTGTCCAGCCGGTCCACCGAACAGGCCGGCCGGCTCCTCGACCTCCTGGTCGATGGTCTGGTGGCCACCCGCTGACACGTTAGGGTTACCCCCATGCGCGTCTACCTGGGTGCCGACCATGCCGGACTCGAATTCAAGCAAACGATCGTCGAGCATTTGACGAAGACCGGCCATGAGCCGATCGACTGCGGGGCGTACAGCTATGATGCCGACGACGACTACCCGGCGTTCTGCATCGCCGCGGCCGAGAAGACCGTCGCCGACCCGGAAAGCCTCGGCATCGTGCTGGGCGGCTCGGGCAACGGTGAGCAGATCGCGGCCAACAAGGTGCCCGGTGCCCGCTGCGCGCTGGCCTGGAGCGTTGAGACCGCGCAGCTGGCCCGCGAGCACAACAACGCGCAACTGATCGGCATCGGCGGTCGCATGCACACCACCGAGGAGGCACTGGCGATCGTCGACGCGTTCCTGTCCACCCCGTGGTCGCAGGCCGAGCGGCACCAGCGCCGGATCGACATTCTCGCGAAGTACGAGAAGGACCACATCGCGCCGCCGGTGCCCGGCGCCCCCGCCTGACCCGTGCCGGAGGGGCACACCCTGCACCGGCTGGCCCGGTTGCATCAGCGGCGGTTCGGCAGGGCGCCGGTGGCGGTCTCCAGCCCGCAGGGCCGGTTCTCCGACGGCGCCGCCGCGGTCGACGGGCACCTGTTCGCGCAGGCCACGGCTTGGGGCAAGCACCTGTTCCACCATTACGACGGCGGCCGGGTCGTGCACATCCACCTCGGGCTGTACGGCGCCTTCACCGAATGGTCCCCGGAGGCCGGGGTGCCGCTTCCGGTCGGGCAGGTCCGGATGCGGATGGTCGGCGCCGGGTACGGCACCGATCTGCGTGGCCCGACGGTGTGTGAGGTGCTGGCCGAACCCGAGATCGCCGACGTCGTGGCCAGACTCGGCCCCGACCCGCTGCGCGGCGACGCCGACCCGTCACTGGCGTGGAAGCGGATCACCAAGTCGCGCAGACCGATCGGGGCGCTGCTGATGGATCAGGCGGTGATCGCCGGGGTCGGCAACGTCTATCGCAGCGAACTGCTGTTCCGCCACCGCACCGACCCGTACCGGCCGGGGACGCGGATGCAACCCGACGAGTTCGACGCCATGTGGACCGACCTGGTCGCGTTGATGAAGGTCGGGGTGCGGCGCGGCAAGATCGTCGTCGTCGCGCCCGAACACGATCACGGCGCCCCGTCGTACCGGCCGGACCGGCCCCGCACCTATGTCTACCGGCGGGCCGGGGAGGCGTGCCGGGTCTGCCGAAACCCGGTGCGTACCGCGCAATTGGAGGGCCGCAACCTGTTCTGGTGCCCCAACTGCCAGGTCTGAGTGCGCGCCGCCCGGGTGGACACGGGACAATTGCCGGGTGGAACTGCTTCTCGTCGTCGTCGGCGCCATCCTCGTCACAGCCGTAGCGCATCGCCGCGGGTTCGAACCGGCATTGATGATCGTGGTGGTCGGCAGCGCGGTGTCGTTCTTTCCGGAGTTCGAACCGCCCGAACTGGATTCACACATCCTGCTGACCGTCGTGCTGCCGCCGCTGTTGTACTCGGCGGCCCTGAACTTCTCGTTTCCGACGTTTCTCCGCCACATCCGGCCGATTCTGGGCCTGGGTATCGGCCTGGTCGTGATATCGGCGTTCGCGGTGGCGGCGGTGTCGTCCTGGCTGGTGATCGTGCCGTTGACGTTCGCGACCGCGCTGGTGCTCGGC
>NZ_JBSFPX010000287.1:0-6362 GCF_053588415.1 Mycobacterium sp. NPDC003449 | reverse complement strand
CGTTGTTCACGGTCAAGCTTCTTATCCACCACGGTCATCAGTGTCTCGGCTTTCAGTCGGGAGCACAGCCCTCACACAAACCATCTGACACCCTCTGATCCGGTGCTGGCAGCAGCAGCGGCAGATAACCTGACCGATGCATACAACGCCGTCCATCCAACTCTCTTGCACCATCCCGACATTGAGGTATTGGTGGTGGGAGGTACCGCGAGCCTGGGTCACATGGTGGTCTTATCGGCGGTGGCGCTCGGGGCCGCCGGGGTAACGTACTGCGACACCGATTCCCGACGCTGCCTGCTTGCTGCGAAACTGGGCGCGACGCCGATGCACCTCGATGAGTATCCCCAGCGTGTGGATGGTCGGTTCGACCTCGCGGTCGATGCATCTGCGAACGTGAGAGGCCTGCGCTGCGCCATGCTTTCGACCCGGCCTGAAGGAACCTGCGTTGTACGTTCGGTATACTTCGACGAGCCTGCGATGCCCTATCTCTCGCTCTATTCCAAGGGCATCAAGATCGTCACCGGGCCGCCCCACATCACCGCGAACGCACCAGAAGTCCTCGCGCTGATTGACAGCGGGCAGCTCAACCACAAGCAGCTACTCGCAGGGCCGTATTCCCACGAAGACGCCGTCGACGTCCTGCTCGACCCGCCGAACGGCAAACCTCAATTCGTCCGCCCCCGACTACATGCGAGCGTCTAGACCGCATTAAATCGGTGAAAGATACTGCGCGTCACCGTTGACGCGTCGGTGAAGTTCTTCACGTCTGCCATCACGCGCTCGGTTCGCGGGGCAGCCGGGGCGACGTCGATGTTGGCGACCCCCATGAACCAGTGGACCCCGGTCAATGATGCCGCTCAGTGGCGTGACCCGCCACCGGCGGCTCCGGAGTCAGCTCTCGTACCTCGGGTCTTGGACCAACGCCGAAGGCACGGCAAGGATTCCGCGTGCGAAGCCGGCGTACCCAACAGGCCGAGATAGGCGGCGTTCGCCTCCGCGATGTAGACCGTTCCCCCATTGTCAACGGCAAGGCTGTGTGGGGCCAGGAATTGCCCGGTCCCCAAGCCTGGGAGATCGGCGCCCAGCCGCTCGAGGATCTCACCACTCTTGGTGCAGATGGACACGCAGGAGCCCATCTTCGGGATCTTCCCATGCAGGTACGCAGGCGGGCCCAGCTCGGCGATGTACAGGAGATCGCCGACGAACCTGATGGCGCTGGGGTGGTGCCAATGCCAGCTGTCGACCAGATTGCCGGTCAGGTCGAAGATCTGGATTCGGTAGTTCTCCCGGTCGCATACCGCGAGATGGTCGTCGTCGAGGAGACACATGCCATGCGGGTTGGACAGCTGCGTGTCGCCACTGCCCGCCTCACCCCACGATGCGATGTGCGTCCCTGCGGCATCGAACCGGTGGATGCTTGAGTTGCCGTATCCGTCCGCCACGAAGATGTCTCGGCTGTGCGGATGCTCCAAAGCGTCGGTCGGCTGATTGAACGGCTCACCCGAGTAGAGCGGCGCCGCAACCCCTTCCCTGCCGATCGTCAGCACCTGCTCGCCGTCGCGGTGCGCCTTCACAACGACGTGCGAGCCCGCATCGACCAGCAGCAGGTCACCGTCGGAACAGCACATGGCGCCGTGCGGTCTCGGATATGTGTCGGCGTCGCCCCAGCCGCCCAGGTACTCCCCCGCCTGACTGAGAATGACAATGCGCTCCCGGCCACGGTTGAAGACGTACAGCAGATCGTCCGGACCGATCGTGACCGCCGCCGCGTCGCCGCCGAGGTCCATGGCGTCAGGAAGATCGAACCACGATGCGGTTTCCTGGTACATGACCCCAGCCGGTTGCTCGGCCGAGCCGGCCAGGCCCGGCCCGTCGTGGAGGATCACAGCCCGCCGATGAAATTGATGAGCTCGGCGTTGAACCGTTCGGGTTCTTCCAAGAACGGAGTGTGACCGCTGTTCTCGAAAAGAACTGTTGTGGTTCGCGGGATCGCGTCGGCAAGGACCTCCCATACAGCGGTGGGGCAGATCTGGCTGCGCACACCGTGCGCCAGCAGCACGGGGACGTCGATGTGCGGCAGCAGCGGCCGATAGTCGTTGCTGGTCAACGAGACCCAGAGGGCGAGTGCCGCGAGCGACGGGACGTTGGTCAACTCGTCGTACCAAAACTGCCATTCACCGGGGGCGACGTCCGCTCCCGAGGCGAACATTGTGTTGACGGCGGTTGCCGTGATGGCGGAGCGGTCCGTCAGGAGTTGGTTCTGGAGCACAAGGGAGGCCGCGGCATCCAAGCTACCGAAGAGCCCGTGCTCCCAGCCCGACTCCGTGAACAGGTAAGGCGTCATGTCGACGTCCACCGCGCCCCGCAAGCGGCCGGTGCCGAAGACCTGAATGTACTCGTAAACGACACCCATCCCCATGGACGAGCCCGTAAGCACGACGTCGTGGAGATCCAGGTGGGCCAGGACAGTCTCCAGATCTCGCGCGGCCTGGTTCAACGAGATGTTGACCAGGTCTCGTCCCGAAAGGCCGTGGCCGCGCACGTCGACCGTCACCACTCGATGGTCTTGCGCGAGCTCGTCGACGTTGCGGTGGAAGACCCGGCTGCTCATCGTCCACCCGTGAACGAGCACGATAGGTCGGCCGGCCCCGGTACTGGTGTAGTGGAGTACGACTCCGTCATGAGCAGGCACGAACGGCATGATTCTTCCCCTGGTGAGTGTGCGGACACACGCTTGCGCGCCTTATTTGCTGATATAGACAGCGATCCCGCCGTCGACCCGCAGCTCGGTACCGGTCACGTACGACGCTCGGTCGCTGGCCAGGTAGAGCACGGCGTTCGCCACATCCCACGGGGTGCCCATGTGCCCCATGGGTACCTGCCGGTCCCGCGTCGCCCACATCTCCTCGACGTCTGCGCTGGAATAGGCGGCGGTGAGCCCCGCGGCTCCCGACACCATCGGCGTCTTCATCAGCCCGGGCAGGACGGCGTTGACGCGCACATTGCTCGCCGCGAACTCCGCCGCCGTGGTGCGGGTGAGGTGGTTGAGCGCGGCCTTACTGGCGTAGTAGGCCGCGTACGGCACGCCGCTGAACCGGACCCCCGCGATCGAGGAGATGTTCACCACCGAGCCGCCGCCCTGGGCGACCATGCGCGGGATCGCGTACTTCATCGTCAGATAAGGACCGGTGACGTTGACGGCGAAAACCCGGTCCCAGTCTGCGCGGTCGAGGTCGACCACCCCGCCGATCACGCCGATTCCCGCGTTGTTGTCGAGCACATCGAGCCGGCCGTGGGTGGAGACGATGTCATCGACGAACGTCGCGACGGCGGCTTCGTCGGTGATGTCGAGCTGCACGCCGGTAGCTTGCCCACCCTCGTCGACGATCATCGCGGCGGTGCGTTCGGCCGACGCGGCATCGATGTCGGCGCACACGACCACTGCCCCCTCGCGGGCGAGCGTGAGTGCGGTGGCGCGACCATTGCCGATCTCGTCGCCGACGCACCCGGCGCCGACGACGGCGGCGATCTTGCCGGATACCTCGTTCATGTCTCAACTCCTGTTCGGCCTTGCGGGGCGGCTGGCGGTCCGTTGCCACTATCAGGCCTCGACCAACCCCCGGTCTACGGACGCGAACTCAACGTTGCGACCCGTGTTTCGTAGCCCCTTACGAAGCGTCAGGTGCGGCGCGCCAGCAGTGCCCAGCTGAGCTCGATCAGGGTCTCAGTGTCGTCGAGTGGTCGCCCGGTCAGCGTCTCGAAGCGGGCGAGCCGGTAGCGCAGGGTGTTCACATGCACGTGGATGCCGGTCGCCGTCTGCGGGATGCTCCGGCCGTGACGGAGCCAGGCTTCGACAGCGTCGAGGATCACTTCACCGAACGCGCCCTGGTCCGTCAACGGCTCCACGTATCGCGCGAGCAGGGCTCGACCGACCTCCTCGTGTGCCGGTACCGCCAGCCGCCAGCTCGTCGTGTCGACGGTATGTACACCGTCGACGGCGTACAGCGTCGCGGCGGCGAGGACCTGTTGAGCCAGGATGTACGCCGCCGCCATGGCTTCGAGGCGAACCGCGGGCCCCAGTCCTACCGCGGTCGCGCAGCGGGTCGGGGGAACCGCGACAACCCCCACCAGCCGACCGCCGTCGGGCACGACGATGGCTTGACTCCCGCCGGCGACACTCGACAGTCCCAGTTCCTGGCGAACCCGCCAGCCTTGGTCATGGTGCAGGACACCGGTGTAGAAGGGGTGGTACGCACCGTGGCGGTCCAACCCGTAGAGGTCGCACCCCTCGTCGATCCGCCGGGAGTCGAGGGTTCCGCCCAGGAGCTCCAGGGTCCACTGCGCCCGCATCTGTTCGTCGGCGAGAGTCTGGGCGATGCCCTCTCGGCGGAATGTCAGCGCGGCGCGGGCCAGGAACGCGTCGCTCAGCCGCCACAGCGTCTGTGCCAGCTGGAGCGCTTCATCGCTGCCGACACCGAACTCCGGTGCGTTGTCGATCAGCCACTGCCGGACCGCACCGATCACGACCCGGAATCCGGCCATGATGTCTTGGATCTCGACACCGTGGTGCAACCGCTCCGACGTCAGGAAATCGGCCTCGGTGATGTCCTCGGTGGCCGGCACCACCCCGCTGATGAGCACTCGGGCGGCAAGGTCGCGGTTGCGGCGTACGCCGAGGACCAGTGCCGCAGTGGGAACGGACTCGTAGGAGGGAACGAGTGACCGTCCCTCCCGCACGACCGCCTCATCCCACTCCTCGCCCTTGGCCAGGAGCTCCTCGACGAGTCTTCTGAGGGCCGGTGTCGGCCAGGCGTCGGGCGTCGTCGGTTCTGTCGCGCGGGCCATCACCGACATCCTGCCCGAATCTCTCGCGTCGGTGTGCCGGCACGGCCGTCAGATCAGCGCAGCGATCGACGGCCCGTCTCGGGCATGAAGACGAAGACGACCAAGCTCAACAGCGAGACGCCGGCGACGTACCACGCGAACGCCTTCGGGTCGCCGTGGTCGGCGATCCACGTCGCGACGTAGGGACCAGTCCCGCCGAAGACCGCCACCGACGCCGCGTAGGGAAATCCGACGCCGGCCGCGCGTACGTCGGCCGGGAACAGCTCGGTCACCACGGCCACCGAGACGGAACTCCAGCAGGCGATGAACGTCAGGCCGACCAACTGGACCACGAGCAGGCTGCCGAAGGTGCCGTCCAGCGAGCCCAACAACGGAACGGAGCCAAACGTGAACGCGGCGGCGAAGGTCAGGGCGAGTGGCTTGCGCCCGATGCGGTCCGAGAGCATGCCGAGCAGGGGCTGCAGCGCCATGAACCACACGAGCGCGATCACCGCGGCGAGCATCCCTTTGGTGTTGTCGAGGCCCACCGTGATGTTCGCGTACGTCGGGAGGAATGACGTCCAGACGTAGTACACCAGTGCTGACGCGGCGATCATGCCGAATACCATCAGCGACTCGCGCGGGTACTCGCGGACGAACCGGAACCGCCGGGGCTTGGCCCGACCCTCCGCCGCCCCCTCAGCGGCTTTCGCCGAGTACGTCTCCTCGGAGCGCGAACGGATCCAGAAGCCCGCGAGCGCGAAGAGCGCACCGAGGGCGAACGGGATGCGCCAACCCCACGTGGTGAGGCTGTCCGTACTGAGGGTGCTCACGAGCAGCACACTGATGCCGATCGCAGCCAGATTGGCGGTCGTGGCGCTGACGTAGAAGAAGCTGGAGAACAGTCCGCGCCGGCCCGCCGGCGCGGACTCGACCAGAAACGCCGCGCTCGCCGAGAGCTCGCCGCCCGCCGAGATGCCCTGTACCAGACGCGCGACGACCAGGATGACGGGCGCGAGCACCCCCACCTGTGCGTAGGTCGGCGCGGCCGCGATGAGCAGGCTGCCTGCCCCCATCCCGATGACGGTCGCACTGAGCGCGGCCTTGCGCCCGTACCGGTCGGCGAAGGCACCGATGACCAGCCCGCCGAACGGCCGGGCGACGAACCCGACCGCGAAGACCGCGAGGGCGCCGAGAAGCGGGACGAGTGCGTGGTCGGCGTTCGTCGGGAAGAATTCCGCCGCGAAGTGCACCGCGAGCAGTGAGTAGATGTACCAGTCGAACCACTCGACGGCGTTGCCGACGGACGCCGCCATCAGCTGGCGGACGGGTTTGGTCCGCGGCGTTGCGGACAGGCCGGTGGTGACCGTCATCGGTGGCTCCTCGTGACTGTGGCTCGTCGCGGCTACCGCTGCGACCCATACAGGTCGACGACGGCTCCGGCGTGCACGCCACTATCCGAGCTCGACGGATCCCGGTCTATAGGCCCGCTACCGCCCAGCGTGCCCTACGCTTCGGCCACACCCGAGGATCTGGCC
>NZ_JBSFPX010000286.1:0-6400 GCF_053588415.1 Mycobacterium sp. NPDC003449 | reverse complement strand
GTCGCACCGTCTCGGCCAGATCCTCGGGTGTGGCCGAAGCGTAGGGCACGCTGGGCGGTAGCGGGCCTGCGATGTCGACCGCGATGATGTCGGCGCCCTCCTTGGCCATCCGGACGGCGTGCGCGCGGCCCTGGCCGCGGGCCGCCCCGGTGATGAAGGCGACTTTCCCGTTCAACCGATCACTCATCGACTCTCCTTGGTCTTTCTCTGTTCGGCCTTGACCAGGCCGCCACCGATGATGAGGCGCTGGATCTCGCTGGTGCCCTCGTACAGCCGTAGCAGCCGGACCTCGCGGTAGATCCGCTCGACCGGAACCTCACGCATATAGCCGGTGCCGCCGTGGATCTGGACCGCGAGATCGGCCACATTCCCGGCCATTTCGGTGCAGAACAGTTTGGCCGCCGAGGGCGCGATGCGCCGGTCCGCGCCCGACACCCACTGCCGCGCGGCATCGCGGACCAGCGCCCGCCCGGCCATTACCCCGGTCTGCTGGTCGGCGATCATCGCCTGGACCAGTTGGAAGCCGCCGATCGGTTGACCGCCCTGGGTGGCCGCGGCGGCGTAGGCCACCGACTCGTCGAGCGCGCGCTGGGCGGATCCGACCGCGAGTGCGGCGATGTGCACCCGGCCGCGGGCCAGCGAGGTCATGGCCGCCCGGTAACCGACGTCCTCGCTGCCGCCGACCAGGGCCGAGGCCGGAACCCGCACGGCGTTGAAGGACACGTCGGCGGTCCAGGCACCCTCCTGACCCATCTTGGCGTCCTTGGCCCCGACCTCGACGCCCGGTGCGTCGGCCGGCACGAGAAACACAGCGATACCGGGGCCGGCATCGTCGGCCGGGCGGGTGCGGGCGAACACGATGAACAGATCAGCCGTCGGCGCGTTGGTGATGAACCGTTTCTGGCCGTCGATCACCCAGTCGTCGGCGGTATCGATCCCCCGGTCGTTGCGCTCCTGCCCGCCGTTACGAACGGCCTTGGTGCGCAACCCCGCCGGGTTGGACCCGGCGCCGGGTTCGGTGAGCGCGAACGATGCCACGACGTCGCCGGAGGCGATGCCCTCGAGCCATCGGGCCTTCTGTTCATCGGTGCCGAAGCCGACCAGCACCTGGCCGGCGATGCCGTTGTTGGTGCCGAACATCGACCGCAGCGCCAGCGATGTGTAGCCGAATTCCATTGCCAGTTCGACATCCTGAGCCAGGTTGAGGCCGAGCCCGCCCCACTGCTGGGGGATCGCGTAGCCGAACAGGCCCATGTTCTTGGCCTGCTCGCGCAGGTCGTCGGGAACCCGATCGGTGCCCAGGATCTCGTTCTCCCTGGGAACCACGGCGGCGCGGATGAAGCTGCGGGTCTGGGCCAGGATCTGCTGGAAGTCGTCATCGCCGACTTCGGCATCGGCCTGGGTACTGGTCACGGAGTGACTCCTTGTGCGGTGGCGTCGGGGGTCGCGGACGAGCCAATATCGTATATGAAATATGATCGGTGCCGGACAGAGCCCCCGGGAATGGAAAGTTGGGTGATCAGGTGTCATTGCTGACCGGTCAGACTGCCGTGGTGACGGGTGGAGCCCAGGGCCTGGGCCTCGCCATCGCCAAGCGCTTCATCGACGAGGGGGCGCGAGTGATGTTGGGCGACCTCAATCTGGAGGCCGCCGAGGCCGCCGCCGAACAACTCGGCGGTGCCGATGTGGCCGCCGCCGTGCGCTGCGACGTCACCTCGGCCGCCGAGGTCCAGGCGCTCGTCGACGCCGCGGTCCGGCGTTTCGGCGGTCTGGACGTCATGGTCAACAATGCGGGCATCACGCGGGACGCGACCCTGCGCAAGATGACCGAGGACCAGTTCGACCAGGTCATCTCCGTACACCTCAAGGGCACCTGGAACGGCACCAAATCGGCGGCGGCGGTCATGCGGGAGAACAAGCGCGGCGCGATCGTGAACATGTCATCGATATCCGGCAAGGTCGGCCTGGTCGGCCAGACCAACTATTCGGCCGCCAAGGCCGGCATCGTCGGGATGACCAAGGCCGCGGCCAAGGAGCTGGCCCACCTCGGGGTGCGGGTCAATGCGATCCAGCCGGGGTTGATCCGCTCGGCGATGACCGAGGCGATGCCGCAACGCATCTGGGACGAGAAGCTGGCCGAGATCCCGATGGGTCGGGCCGGCGAACCCGACGAGGTGGCCAAGGTCGCGTTGTTCCTGGCCAGCGATCTGTCCTCGTATATGACGGGCACCGTGCTCGAGGTGACCGGCGGGAGGCACGTGTGAGTGCCCGCGAGGCGGTGATCTGCGAGCCGGTCCGCACGCCGATCGGCCGCTACGGCGGCATGTTCGCATCGCTGTCCGCCGTGGAACTCGGGGTCACCGCGCTCAAGGGACTGTTGCGGCGCACCGCCATCGCACCCGAACAGGTGCAGGATGTGATTCTCGGGCACTGCTATCCGAACAGCGAGGCCCCGGCGATCGGCCGGGTCGTCGCGCTCGACGCCGGTCTGCCGGTGACGGTTCCGGGTATGCAGGTGGACCGCCGCTGCGGGTCCGGGTTGCAGGCCGTGCTCCAGGCCTGTCTTCAGGTGCGCAGCGGCGACAACGATCTGGTGATCGCCGGGGGTGCCGAGAGCATGAGCAACGTGGCGTTCTACTCCACCGATATGCGGTGGGGCGGGGCCCGCAGCGGGGTGCAGATCCACGACGGGCTGGCCCGGGGCCGGGCCACCGCGGGCGGGCAGTTCTACCCGGTTCCCGGCGGGATGCTGGAGACCGCCGAGAATCTGCGGCGCCGGTACGGAATCGGCCGGGTGGAACAGGACGAACTCGCGGTGCGCTCACATGAGCGTGCGATCGCCGCTCAGGCCGAGGGCGTCCTGGCCGAGGAGATAGTCCCCGTCACGGTGCGCACCCGCAACGGCTCCCAGGAGATCGACACCGACGAGCACCCGCGCGCCGATACCACCGTGCAGTCCCTCGCCAAGCTCAAACCTGTTCTGCTCAAACAGGATCCGGATTCCACCGTGACCGCGGGCAACGCCAGTGGTCAGAACGACGCGGCCTCGATGTGCATCGTCACCACCCCGGACAAGGCCGCCGAGCTGGGTCTGCGCCCGCTGGTGCGCCTGGTCTCCTGGGGTTCGGCCGGCGTCGAGCCCAACATCATGGGCATCGGCCCGGTGCCTGCCACCGAGGTTGCCCTGGCCAAGGCCGATCTGCGGCTCGGCGATATCGATCTGATCGAACTCAACGAGGCGTTCGCCGCGCAGGCGCTCGCGGTGATGCGGGAGTGGAAGTTCGGCGCCGCCGACCACGACCGCACCAACGTGCGGGGATCGGGAATCTCGCTCGGCCACCCGGTCGGGGCCACCGGCGGGCGGATGCTGGCCACGCTCGCACGGGAACTGCACCGGCGCCAGGCCCGCTACGGGTTGGAGACCATGTGCATCGGCGGCGGGCAGGGCCTGGCCGCCATCTTCGAGAGGGTGCTATGACCAGAATCGCGCAGACCCTGGGGCTCACCGAGTTCCAGGGTGAGATCGTCTCGACGGTACGACAGTTCGTCGACAAGGAGATCATCCCGGTCGCCCAGGAGTTGGAACACTCCGACAGCTATCCGCAGGCCATCGTCGACCAGATGAAGGAGATGGGCCTGTTCGGGTTGATGATCCCCGAGGAGTACGGCGGGCTCGGTGAGTCGCTGCTCACCTACGCGCTGTGCGTCGAGGAACTGGCGCGCGGGTGGATGAGCGTGTCCGGGGTGATCAACACTCACTTCATCGTGGCCTACATGATCTGCCAGCACGGCACCGAAGCCCAGAAGCAGAAGTTCCTGCCGCGCATGGCGACCGGGGAGACCCGCGGTGCGTTCTCGATGTCGGAGCCCGAGCTGGGCTCCGATGTCGCTGCGATCCGCACCAGGGCCGGGAAGAACGACGACGGCACCTACACGATCGACGGCCAGAAGATGTGGCTCACCAACGGCGGTAGTTCGACGTTGGTGGCCGCACTGGTGAAAACGGACGAGGGCGCCGAAAAGCCGCACCGCAACTTGACCGCGTTTCTGGTCGAGAAGCCGACCGGTTTCGGCGAAGTGGTTCCCGGGCTGACGATTCCGGGCAAACTGGACAAGCTTGGCTACAAAGGAATCGACACCACCGAGCTGATCTTCGACGGCTACCGTGCCGGTGCCGACGACGTGCTCGGCGGGGTGACCGGCCAGGGTTTCTTCCAGATGATGGACGGGGTCGAGGTCGGCCGCGTCAACGTGTCGGCACGGGCCTGCGGTGTGGGGATCCGCGCCTTCGAGCTGGCGGTCCGCTACGCCCAGCAGCGTGAGACCTTCGGCAAGCCGATCGCCGAACACCAGGCGGTGGCATTCCAATTGGCCGAGATGGCCACCAAAGTCGAGGCCGCTCATCTGATGATGGTGAATGCGGCCCGGCTCAAGGACTCTGGTGAGCGCAACGACGTGGCCGCCGGTATGGCCAAGTATCTGGCCAGTGAATTCTGTTCGGAGGTCACCCAGCAGAGTTTCCGGATCCACGGCGGCTACGGGTACTCGAAGGAATACGAGATCGAGCGGTTGATGCGCGATGCGCCCTTCCTGCTCATCGGCGAGGGCACCAGCGAGATCCAGAAGAACATCATCAGCAAACGGCTGCTCGCCGACTACCGGATCTGACCCGTGACCGTCCCGGATTTCGCCGCGCGCCCGCAGCTCGCCGAGGATGTCGCCCGCCTGATCCGCAGGCGGATCTTCGACGGCACGTACCCGGCGGGCAATTTCATCCGCCTGGAACAACTGGCGGCCGAACTGGGGATCAGCGTGACGCCGGTGCGCGAGGCGTTGTTCGGATTGCGCGCCGAGGGGTTGCTGACCCAGCAGCCCCGGCGGGGTTTCGTGGTGCTGCCGGTGTCCAGGCGTGATATCGAGGACGTCGCCGGCGTCCAGGCGCACATCGGTGGGCAGCTGGCGTCACGTGCCGCACGACAGATCGGCGACGAGCGGCTCGCCGCGCTGGAGCTGATCCAGCGCCAGCTGGAGGAGGCCTACGCACAGGGCGATCACGACGGAGCGGTCCGGCTCAACCACGCGTTCCATCGCGAGGTCAACCGGGCCGCGGAATCGCCCAAGCTGGCGCAGCTGATGTCCCAGATCACCCGCTACGCACTGGAATCGGTGTTTCCCACGGTCGAGGGCTGGCCCGAGCAGTCCACGCATGATCACCGCCGGATCCTGGCGGCGTTGCGGGCCCGCGACGGGAAACGCGCCCGCGACGCCATGGCCGAGCATCTCAGTGCGGCCTCCAAACCGCTGACCGATCACCTGGCGCGGTTGGGCGTACTGGAGTAGGGATGACCAAGAGTCCGCGAGCAGACGCAAAACTGCCCATTTCAGCCCGGAAATGTGCAGTTATGTGTCTGCTCGCCGAGAGAAGAGGGTAGGCAATGCCGGGAGTTCTCGACGGAATCCGGGTACTCGACTACGGGCGTTTCATCGCCGCCCCGTGGTGCAGCGCGATCCTCGCCGATATGGGCGCCGACGTGTTGCGGGTCGAGAAGCGCGAAGGCGGTGAGGACCGCTGGGTGCAGGCCGTCACCGAAGGAGGTGAGGGCGGAACCTTTCTGCAGTGCAATCGCAACAAGCGCTCACTCACACTGGATTCCACCCTGCCGGAGGGCGCGGAGATCACCCGGCGGATGGTGGCCCGCTCCGACATCGTCGTGGCGAACATGCCTGCCGCAGGCATGCGGGCCAGCGGCCTGGACTACGAGACGCTGAAAGCCGTCAAACCCGACATCATCCTGGCCAGCGCGACGGCGTACGGCGAGGGCGGGCCCTACAGCGACAAGATCGGGTTCGACGGGGCCGGCCAGGTGATGTCGGGGGCGGTGTACCGGCAGGGACTACCCGATCAGCCGATCCGGACCGTGGTGCCCTATGCGGACTTCGGGACCGCGCTGACGCTGGCCATCGGGGTGATGATGGCGCTCTACCACCGGGATCGGACCGGGCAGGGGCAGCACGTCGAAGGTGCCTTGCTGCCGACGGCGCTGATGTTGTCGAATGCTTTTCTGATCGAGCGTGAACTGTTGCAGGTCGACAAGCCCAGGATGGGAAACCAGGGTGCCTCGGTCGCACCGTGCGACCTGTACCGGACGGCCGACGACCAGTGGGTGCTGCTGCAGGTGGCCGGGCAACCGATGTTCAAGCGCTGGTGCCGCCTGGTCGGCCGGGAGGAACTGTTCGACGATCCGCGGTTCGCCAACGACGATGTCCGTTGGCAGAACGGCGACATCCTCAACGACATCATGGCGCGGTGGTGCGCCGACAAGACCAAGGTCGAGGTGCTGGACCTGTTGGAAAAGGCGAGAATGCCTGCCGCGCCGCTGCATTCCACCCAGGATGTGCT
>NZ_JBSFPX010000285.1:0-6420 GCF_053588415.1 Mycobacterium sp. NPDC003449 | reverse complement strand
ATGGCGGCACCGTCGGCGTCACGTCTGTCCCCGGCGACACACGCTTCACCCTCGGGTTGCGACCGGTCCACGTCGAAGCCTGCTAGAAGGAGAACCCAACAGCCATGGCCCGCTTGTCCTATCCGCACAGCATCGACGATGCCCCGGAGGCGTCACAGCCCGCATTGCGGGCCGTCCATGCGCAGCTGGGCTTCACACCGAATTCCTTCAAGCTCATGGCGCTGAGTCCCGCGACGCTCTCCGGGGTCATCGCCCTGCAGGGAGCGTCGAGCCATACTGTCGACCATCGGACGCGCGACGTCGTGGCACTCGCGGTGTCTCAAGTGAACGAATGCGACTATTGCTTGACCGCGCACAGCTATGCGGCCTCGGCGTTCGGCCACGCCACCGACGACGATATCGCGCTCGCCAGGCAGGGACGTTCGACCGATCCCAAGCGCGCCGCGGCGGGTGCCTTCGCCCGTCGGGTGATCGAAGAGCGGGGCAGGATATCCGACGCCGACCTCTCCGCCGTGCGTGCCGCGGGCTACTCTGACAAGCAGATCGTCGAACTTGTCACCCTCGCGGTGCAATTCATGCTCACCAACGTTCTCAACAACGTTGCCGAAACCGATATCGATTTCCCGCCCGTGGCCACGGTGTGACCGGATCAATGAGGGGATAATTGTGAATGTTCTGGACGAGATCCTCGTCGGGGTCCGCGAAGACCTTGCCGAGCGTAAGCGCGCGACGTCGCCGGCCGAGTTGCGGTCGCGAGTAGCCGACATGGCACCGGCTCTCGACCCCCTGCCGGCCTTCGGGCGACCAGGGGTGTCGATCATCGCCGAGGTGAAGCGTAAGAGTCCCAGCAAGGGTGAGCTTGCCGACATCCCCGATCCCGCATCGCTGGCCGGCCAGTACGCCGCAGGTGGTGCGGCGGCCATCAGTGTGCTGACCGAGCGGCGTCGCTTCGGCGGCTCTCTCGCGGACCTCGACGCGGTGCGTGCCCGGGTGGATATACCCGTTTTGCGCAAGGATTTCATCGTCGAGCCCTATCAACTCTGGGAGACGCGAGCCCACGGCGCTGACCTGGCACTGCTGATGGTGGTGTCGCTCAGCGACGCTCAGCTGACCGAGTTGTTAGGCGTGTGTGCCGAGGTAGGGCTCACGGCCCTGGTCGAATCCCACACGGCCGAGGAAGTCGAGCGTGCGGTCGATTCCGGTGCGAAACTGCTCGGTATCAACGCCAGAGATCTGACCACACTCAAAGTGGACCGTTCCGTGTTCGCCGACCTGGCGCCGCGTATCCCGGAAGGTGCGTTGCGGGTGGCGGAGTCGGGGGTGGCGGGTCCGCGGGATGTCGCGGAATACCACGGGTGGGGCGCCGATGTGGTGCTGGTCGGCGAGGCGCTGGTGCGGTCGGGGGACCCGCGTACCGCTGTTCGCGATTTCATCGAGACTGCGAACGCGTAGGCCGCACAGTCCCGACGGACGTGACGTGGTGTCGCCGTCTCTCGCAGGGTGGTGTGTCCGCTATCCGCTTCGTGAAACCGCGTTGTATTCCGCCAGTTTGGTGCGGAGCCGAGCGCGACCCCGCGATATACGCGACATGACCGTGCCCAGTGGGATCTCCAGGAGCACCGCTGTCTCGGCGTAGGTGCGACCTTCGACGCCCGTGTAGTACAGCACCTTCTGAAACCCGTCTGGCAGCGACTGAACCGCCTCTCTCAGCTCACGGTCGAGAAGACTGTCGAGAGCCTCGTCCTCGGCCGAACGACCTTCTCGGGTCGAATGAGATGCACTGCCGGCCAAGTCGCGGTCGGTGATCTCGTCGACGTAGCAGGAGGCCGGACGCCGCTGCTTCATTCGGTGACAGCTGATCCATCGGTTGCGCATGATGCAGAACAGCCACGCTCGCGCATTCGTGCCGGACCGAAACCGGCGAAACCCCAAGTAGGCGTTCGTGAGCGTGTCCTGCACAAGATCCTCGGCCTCGGTTTCACTGCGGGTGAGCCTGCGGGCTGCGCGGAGCAGGACGGCGTAGTGCGGCATGGCTTCGCGTTCGAACCGTGCGGCCAGCTCCGCATCCGATTCGACGACGCATTCGACCGTTGGTGCGGCGTTCATCGAAATCCTCGCTGTCGTCCTGTATTCGAGTGATAGCGCGTGGACGGGTTCGCGCCCGAAGGCCGTGACCGGCGGCTGTGAGACGGGGCCGCCGACACATCCTCGGTGGGGTGGAGTGGAAGACCGCGGCTGCGGGGCGGCGCCGTCGAATGGCGACGTTACCCTGCCAGCACCTTCTCTCGCGACCGCCGGGGCGCGCGCTATAAGGCGATGCGATAACGAGGCAACACCGGTGTTAACAGGCCACCTTAATAGGGACTAGATAGTCCAATTCCGAGTGATAACGTTGCACACCAATCGCTGATCCGAGCCCTGAAGCGGGCTACGTCCGGGCCAACCTCAAGTCTGTCTCCCGAGGAGCTGAAGAAGTACCGACCGTTCGTCGGGGCCGCGACGGCGTAGTGAAATACGAATGGAGAGAGCATGTCACACGATGAGCACACCGGGACCGTAGTCAGTCAACCGAGAGACTACCAACTGGCCACCATCGCGCCACTGGTTGCTCGTTACGCACTGGTTGTGGTCCTCGCCTGGTTCGGCGCCATGAAATTCACTTACTACGAATCACACGGCATTTCACCGCTGATCGCCAACAGCCCCTTCGAGAGTTGGATTTACGACATCATCTCCATCAGGACGTTCGGCCGGCTCCTCGGCACTGTCGAACTGATAACGGCAGTGCTGCTCGGTCTCAAGCCGTGGCTTCCGAAGGCCTCCGTCGTCGGCGGCCTACTGGCCTCGCTGTTCTTCCTGAACACCCTGAGCTTCATGATCACCACCCCCGAGGTCGGTGAAGCATCTGCCGGAGGCTTTCCCGTGCTGTCCGCCAACGGACAGTTCTTGATGAAAGACATCGCGCTCTTCGGCTTATCGGTGTGGCTACTCGCCGACGCAATTGACGCGGCCCGCAGGAAGGCGAGGATCGCCACGAAACCCTCTGACACCGGCCAGGCTTCCTGACCGGGCCGCCACCCCGACCATTCAGAGAGACCCCATGAGTCCACCCCGCACTCCTGCCGTACCCTTCATCAGCCCGGACCTCCCAGACTCCACCCGGCAGCCCTCCTCGATCGTGATCGTCGGTGGAGGATTCGCCGGATTCGAGTGTGCGCGCCGGCTCAGCAGGCAGCTCCAACGGCGCCGCTCCGACGCCACCGTGACCCTGATCTCGCCGGTCGATTACCTGCTGTACACGCCCCTCCTGCCGGAGGTCGCCGGTGGAGCGATGGACCCCCGGTTGGCGACGGTGCCGTTGGTCGACATGCTGCCGGGCGTCCGACTCGTTCGGGCTCATGTCGATTCGGTGGATCTGTCCGCACGTTCGCTGCGCTGTCGCGACCAGGAGAACACGACCCACGAGCTGTCCTGGGATCGGCTCGTACTGACTCCGGGTTCGATCAGCCGCCTGTTCGACATACCGGGCCTGGCCGAACACGCACGCGGGCTCAAGTCGACGGCGCAGGCACTCTACCTGCGCGACCACATAATCGAACAGTTCGAACTTGCCCGCATCGACACCGACGATGAGCGCGCCGCCGCACGTAAAACCGTCGTGGTCGTGGGATCGTCCTACTCCGGAACGGAGCTCATCGCCCAGCTGTGCGCGACGGCCGCGGAGGCGGCCCGCCGCTTCGGCTTCGAGCCTGGTGGGGTCCGGTTGATTCTGATCGAACGCTCGGGACGGTTGATGCCCGAACTCGGCGCCGCACTCGCCGCCCGAGCCGAGCGGGCGCTCAGAGGGCGGGGGGTGGAGATCGTGGTCGGTGTCACCCTTTCCCGGGTCGAGGCGGACCATGTCGTCCTCAGTGACGGAACCCGGATAGGCACCTACACCGTGGCATGGGTGGCCGGTGTGGTCGCCAACCCGCTCATCGCGGCGACCGGGCTGCCGACCGAGAAGGGCCGGCTCAAAGTCGGGGCGGATCTGCAGGTCCCGGGCTTCGACGGGGTCTACGCCGGCGGTGACGCGGCAGCCGTCCCCGATGTCACCAACCACGGAACGATAACGCCGCCGACGGCGCAGCACGCAAGCCGGCAAGGCAAGGCCCTCGCCCGAAACGTCGCCGCCAGCCTGGGTTACGGTCGGGCACGCGCATATCGGCACCGCGATCTGGGCACCGTCGTCGACCTGGGCCCCGGATTCGCTGTCGCCAATCCGTTCAACATTCACCTCTCGGGATTCGCCGCGAAACTCGTGACCCGGGTCTACCACCTGTACGCCATACCCCGAAACGCGAACAGGTGGGCCGTCGCACTGGGATACCTCACCAACGTCCTGTTTTCCCGGCCGCTGGTGTCGATCGGGTTGGCCCAATCGTCTCTCGCCCGGTTCTCGGCCAGTGAGGAATTCATGCCCGCAACGGCGTCCCCCGAGATGCATCCGACTGACGACCGAATGTATGCCGACGACCTTCGCTACCAAAGAGCATCAGCCGACGCTACGGCGGTGCCGTCGCGCGCCGACTGAGGCGGCATCCGTCGTGAAGCCACCGAATCCGAGCGCATCCGATCATCCGCTCGGCCCGAACCGCTCGGTCCGAATGGCAGCAGGCGAATGACCGTGTCCGATGAGCGTTGTGGTCACCGATTCCACGAATCCCGTTGGTCCGCAGACATAGACGCGTGGAGGGTCTTCGCAAGGCCATCCGGGAGCGGCGAGATCACCGGGGCCGATCCGGCCCGGTGGGCGGGTGGTCCCCGGTGCCGCCGAACGGGTGTAGACAACGGTGACGTGTAGCCAGTCGCAGTCACGTTCGAGTTGGGCCAGCTCGTCGGCGTAGTAGACATCGGCCGGGGTGCGCACCGAGTATACGAGCCAGAACCGCGCGTTGCCTGTCAGTAGCCGCTGCAGCAGCATCGCCCGCAACGGCACGATGCCCGATCCGCCGGCGACCAGGAGGATTCGGGTGCCCTCGCGCGGCCGCCAGACGAACCAGCCGCCGATGGGCCCGCGAAGTTCGATTTCCTCGCCGGGGCGCACGCTGGTCAGATAGGGGGAGACCTCGCCATCGGTGATCTGCTGGACGGTGAGCTCGATGCGCTCGCCGTCGGCGGGCCGGCTCAGCGAGTAGCTGCGTTGCGCGCTGTACCCGTCCTCGGCGGTCAGTTTGAGATCGATGTGTTGACCGGCCAGGTGCCCATCCCAGCCCGGTACGACGAGCCTGATGGTGCGCGCTGATCCGGTCTCGGGAATCGACTCGACCACCCGGGCAACGCGCCACGGCAACCTGGACCGTACGCCATCGACCACGAGTCAATCCCCGGCATAGCGTTGCTCGCGCCACGGGTCGCCGTAACCGTGATAACCCAGGCGCTCCCAGAATCCGAGGGTCTCGCTCTCGAGCAGGTCGATGGACCGCACCCACTTCACCGACTTCCAGAAATACAGGTGCGGCACCAGCAGCCGCGCCGGGCCACCATGCGCGGCGGGCAGGGGTGCGCCCTGGTAACCGTCGACGATCCAGGCCTTGCCGCCGAGAAGGTCGGGCAGCGGGATGTTGGTGGTGTAGCCGCCGTAGGAACCGATCAGTGCGAATTCGGCGGTGGTCTCGATGGATTCGAAGAGCGAATCCAGGGAGACGCCTTCCCATTTCGTGTCCAGCTTGGACCAGGTGGTGACGCAGTGAATATCGGCGGTGAGCCGCTGGCGGGGTACTCGCTTCAGCTGGCCCCACGTCCATGCGTGCTCGGTGCCAATCTCGTTTCGGATGGTGAATCGCCAATTATCGAGATCGATGTGCGGGGTCGGTCCGGTTTGTAGGACGGGGAAGTCCGTGGTCAGGTGTTGGCCCGGCGGCAGCTGGCGGGCCGATTCGTTCCGGCGGCCACGAAAGCCTTTGTTGACGACAGTCACCGGTTCTCCTTTGTCGTGGTGATGGAACGGCCGACGTGGGATTCGGCGCGGATCCGTTCGACCATGTGCGGGTAGTGCAGCTCGAACGCCGGCCGTTCGGAACGGATCCGGGGCAGCTCGGTGAAGTTGTGCCGCGGCGGTGGGCAGCTGGTGGCCCACTCCAGCGAGTTCCCGTGACCCCACGGATCGTCCACGGTGACCGGCTCGCCGTAGCGCCAGCTCTTGACCGTGTTCCACAGAAACGGCAGCACCGAGATGCCGAGGATGAACGCGCCGATCGTCGAGACGACGTTGAGCGTGGTGAACGCGTCGGTGGGCAGGTAGTCGGCGTAGCGGCGCGGCATACCGGCCGCGCCGAGCCAGTGCTGCACCAGCAAGGAGGAGATCGGAAGAGCCTCGGGTAGGGAAGTGTGTTTTGTCGCTGGTGTAGAAAACGGTGGTGGCCGGAACAGAAAAAAAAG
>NZ_JBSFPX010000284.1:0-6499 GCF_053588415.1 Mycobacterium sp. NPDC003449 | reverse complement strand
GGGAGCACAGCCCTCACACAAACCATCTGACACCCTCGACTCTTGCACGCCGCCTGGCGTTGGCGGGAGTCAGCTAGGCAATCCGTGCAGGCTTTTGACGAGCATCGGCGAAATATCGCCGCTCCCGGTGGCACCCACTGGGAGGGTGATGCCAAAGATGCTGCCCTCAATCAGGTAGTGGCCGACTGCGTCGTGGTCGACCGGCACGGCGAGGTACAGGGGCAAGCCGCGACATCGCGGAAAGCGGCGACAGCGACATCAAGGCTGCCAAAGACGATGCGTTGGCTGCTATCACCGCAGCCGAAAGTGACGGCTTCGCGGTCAACGAGGACTTGTCGGTCCGCGATACCCGCCAGGTCGACGTGTCGACGATTGCCTCTCGCCACACCGCTGCCGTCGAGCATGCCGAGGACATTCGCTGGGCAGCTCAGCAGCTGGCGCAAACCGACAAGCTCGTTGGTAAACGCCTCCAAGACAAGGCAGTCGAGCTTGAGGGAATCAGATTTGAGGGCGAGGATGGCGGACACGATGGCACCGTCCGGCTGGTGGACCACAAGATCAAGCTGAACCCCGAAGACGACCAACCAGGCAACGAAGACGGCGAACCGCATCCTAGCCTTCCGGTACCCGAACAGAAGAAGTCGATAGAAGGATCGCGCGGAGCTCCGCAAAGCAAAGACATCCTCAAGCCGCCGGATGGTCGTCACGAAAAGCCGCCGCCGAACACCAAGCTCGGCGGATGGGGTAAAGACATCAGGGTCAATAAACCTAAAGGTCCCCTGATTGCCAAAGGTGAAACCGGTGAGCACGGAGGCGCAGTGTGGGAGAAGGTTGGCGGCGCTGAAGGGTCGGGCGGCGAGTACGACTGGCGTGCGGAGGTGCTCGGTGCCCATGGTGGAGCAGGCTACGAAATACGTAAAGACGGAGTGACAGGCTCTGCGCAGGGACGCGCAAGCCTGGCAGAGGGCGAAACCAACGCCAAGACGAATCTTGGCCCGGTGGAAGTGAAAGGCCATGCAGACGGCGCGATCGGTGCAAGGGGAAGCCTTGCTGGCACTGCAGGCCCCTCGGGGGGCCAACTTGGCGGGGATCTGGCAGCAGGGCTTCACTCATCGCAAAAGATAGAATTCAATTCTCATGGCCTTGGCATTACCGGTGGTATCACGGAAATAGCAGGGGCTGGCGCAGCAAGTGACTTCCACGTCGGAACAACTGATGACGGCAAGTTCGCTATTGGAGGGCACTACGGCCGTGCCTGGGGCTACGGCGGCACGGCATTATTCGAAATTACTATCGATCCGAAGGAAGTAGCCGAAAATCTCAGAAAGCTTTCAGAATGGTTCGCGGAATAGGCTCCATTAAATGACGTCGCACACTATTTTCCTCGATGCAGAGGTTCCCGCAGGCTGGTTGGGTGTGAACCCTGTCGGGGATGATGCGGGCAACGCAACAGCTGTATTCGTTCGGGGCGCAGATCACTATACTGCCCAGGCTCCAGCTATCATCATCACTAAGCATCTCCCCTCTTCTTCGGAGATTGATCTCGAGGAATTTGCACGCGTGTATGCCGAACGAAGGCGGGCCCGCACAATCGGATTGGAGATCACAAGATCGGGATATATAACGAAGGATTCACCTGCCCAGTACGGCCAGGAGATGCAGTTCGTTCTTGTGAGCGGTGTTGTGGTCAAGCTCACGCATATGACAATCGGCATGCCGACAGTCGAAGGCAAAACGCAGGTTCTTGAGGTTACCTTCAGTGCGCCCGAGGAGCAATACGCCTCCTGCGGCCAAGAATTCGCCGAGTTTTTGAAGTCGCTGCGAGTCGTCACGGGTTAGGAATATGGGAGCGCATTATTTCAATCGCTGAACTCGGGCTATCGAAATGCCAATGCTTGACATTCCTCGCCAATGAATCCAGCGAGAACGATTCCATCGGCTCGAACAATGTCCGACTGTGTTTAGCTGCAGGCGTCCAGCAGCTACATCTACCCAGAAAGCAAGATTTGCTCCGACGTGGGTTACTTGCGGCGGTCCACCCACGGCGATTGCCCATGGCGCGGTGGCTAGGATCGAGAGCTTAGACAGTCCAATGACATTGAGAGCGCTACCCGATCGGAGAAATGATGACTTCTTCTGGTGCTTCCCGTCTGGCGCTGTTCGTAGCGTCGTTGGTGATCGGCATACCGCTGAGCGTCACTGGATGCTCGGTAACTGTCGGCGGAGACGGCACTGCTGGGAGCGCAACGCCGAAGATTCCGCAATCCGAACTTGAAAGCGGCGTGAAAAAGGCCATCACTGAGAAAACCGGCGCTCCGGTCGAGTCGGTCTCCTGTGACGGTCCACTGGAGGGGACGATTGGCGCAACCGAGCGGTGTATTGCGTCGTTTGCGACGGCGGACGGTCTACGCGCTGGGGTGACGGTTACCACGACATCGGTCGACGACTCGGACATCAAGTACGACTTCAAGGTGGACGACAAACCAGCGGGGTAAACAGGACCAGAGTAGTGATTTCACAGGTGAGAACAGCAGCGTGAATCTCTGCACCCACGGGTCAGCCAAGATGCCGTCCACAGTGCAGCAACCCTCGGTCCGACCTCGTGAGAGCGTTACCGTGGCGCTCATGCGTTGGCGGACGTACACCGCCCGCCCGCTGGGTCACTCCCGGCGTGGTCGGCGCCAACCTCAGAGGATCGAATTGCTCGGGCATGCTCGTAATGGCGCGGGCCGGGCGCGGTGACCTTCTTCCGCGACACCGTGGCGGCCGCAGTCGAAGGCACTCCTTACGCGGTGGTCGACACCAAGAAAGGGTTCGATGTGCAACTCGATCTCGGCAACGCCCACTGGTGGGGGCTGTTCAACCACGCAGGGTTAACTTCGACCTTTCGTTGGCGGGTGGTCGAGCACCCCTCGTACTTCACGATCACCGACCGCCAGGTCCGCATGAAATGGGTGGGCGGCGTCCCTCGGTTCGGATTCTCGTGGGAGATGAAAAGCGGACGGATTCCGGCGTTCACGCGGAAGAGAATCTGGGCGCTGTCCGAGCGTGGTCGTATTGAATCCGCTGCCAATTACCGGTTCAATTCGAAAGAGGGCAGGGACTTGATCCGGTTGGTCGCGCGCCAACTCGGCCTGAAAGAACGCCAGCCGTGGTCGGTCAAACTGGCTCTCGTCGCAGTGCTGGCCACCCCGGTCGGGTTCGCAATCTACGGATTGGTCCAGCTTGTTATCAGCATCGTCACCTGACCGCCGTCGCCCCGACCGAAACCGTGGCAAAAACCAGGTGCGGTGAACCGCCCGGTAGACGTCTGTTTCTCAGAAGGTCAAGGTTTCGGGATTGACCACTGCCGCCGGACGAACGCCGGGGCAGTAGGCTCCCTGCCATGCGAGTTGGTGTTCTCGGGGCCAAGGGCAAGGTCGGCGCGACCATGGTGCAGGCGGTCGAAGCGGCAGACGATCTGACATTCTCGGCGGGCGTGGACGCCGGCGACCGGCTGGACCTGCTCACCGAGTCCGGCACCGAGGCGGTCATCGACTTCACCCACCCCGATGTGGTCATGGACAACCTGAAGTTCCTGATCGACAACGGCATTCACGCCGTCGTCGGCACCACCGGCTTCACCTGGGAACGCATCGAACAAGTGGAGGCCTGGCTCAAGAACAAACCCGAGGTCGCGGTGCTCATCGCGCCCAACTTCGCCATCGGTGCGGTGCTGTCGATGCACTTCGCCAAACAGGCCGCCCGGTATTTCGAGTCCGCCGAGGTCATCGAACTACATCACCCGCATAAGGCCGATGCCCCGTCGGGCACCGCGGCCCGCACCGCCAAGCTGATCGCCGAAGCGCGAAAAGGGCTGCCACCCAACCCGGATGCGACCAGCACCGGTATCGACGGTGCGCGCGGAGCCGACGTCGACGGCATCCCGGTGCATTCGGTGCGGCTGGCCGGCCTGGTGGCACATCAGGAGGTGCTGTTCGGCACGCAAGGGGAGACCCTCACGATCCGGCACGACAGCCTGGACCGGTCGTCGTTCGTCCCCGGTGTGCTGCTGGGCGTGCGGGAGGTGGCCAAACGCCCTGGGCTCACCATCGGCATCGAACCGCTGCTCGATCTGTCGTGAGCGAGGGCGCCCAGTCCGTGCGCATCCAGCTGTTGATCGGCTTCATGTGCCTGGCGCTGGTCGTGTACTTCGTCATGCTGGGGCGGGCCGCGTGGGTGTTCATCACGTCCGGCAAGCCGGCCGCGATCGGACTCGGGCTGGCACTGCTGGCATTCCCGCTGATCGGAGCCTGGGTCCTGGTGTCGACCCTGCGGGCCGGGCTGGCCCATCAACGGCTGGCCCGCCTGGCCCGCGAACAGGGCATGGACCTCGACGTCAGCGCCTTGCCTCAGCGGGCATCGGGCCGGATCGAACGCGACGCCGCCGACGCACTGTTCGTGACGGTCAAAGGCGAATTGGAGGACGACCCCGACAACTGGGTGCGCTGGTATCGGCTGGCCCGCGCCTACGACTACGCCGGTGACCGCAGCCGGGCCCGCGACGCGATGCGCACCGCGGTGCGGATGCAGGAACAACGATGACCCACACCCTGCTCGTCGTACACCACACGCCGTCACCGGCGACCAGGGAGCTGCTCGAGGCGGTGCTCGCCGGATCGCGGGATCCCGAGATCGCCGGGGTCGAGGTCGTCGTCCGTCCGGCGCTGGCCGCCACCATCCCCGACATGCTCGACGCCGACGGCTACCTGTTCGGCACCACCGCCAACTTCGGGTACATGAGCGGGGCGCTCAAACACTTCTTCGACACCGTGTACTACCCGGTGCTTGACCACGTGGCCGGTCGGCCGTATGGATTGTGGGTGCACGGCAACAACGACACCACCGGCGCGGTTCAGGCGGTGGACCGCATCCTCACCGGGCTCGCGTTGACGAAGGCGGCGGACCCGTTGGAGGTCACCGGGCCGGTGGACGCCGCGGTGCGGGACCGCGGCTACGAACTGGGCGGCACACTTGCCGCGACGCTGATGGAGTGAGGGAGAGTCATGCCGGGGATCGCCGAACTCGCACTGGGTGCCGCACCGATCGCCGGAGGCGCCATGCTCGGCGTGATCGCGGGCAATCTGAAACCGCCGGACGTGCGCGGGCTCATCGCCAAGGACATGGACCTGCTGGAACGGCTGCCCGCCGAGGACGTCGAGCTGCGGGCCCGGCTCAAGGCCAGCATCGACGAACGCATCGGCGAGCTGATCACGGCGGGCAACCGCAGTCGCGAGCTACGCGATGCGGCGATGTCCTATGGCGGCAACTGGCGCGACATCGTCGTCTTCGTCTGTGCGTTGCTGTTCACCTTCATCTGGTGGAACGTCAGCCACAGCCGCGCCAACTGGCTGGTGATGTTCATCGCGATGATCATCGTCTCGGTGGCGGCCGGTATCTACGCCGGGCGTGGCGCGCTGCGCGCGGTCCGGACGTTCCTGCACCGCGACGACCAGTAGCGGGTTCAGCCGAGGCGGGACCCGAAGAACGCCTCCATCGCCTCCCAGTGCCGCTTGGCGGCCGCCGGATCGTACGGCGCGTTGTCGGGTACCGCGAAACCGTGTTCGCCGTCGTAGGACTCAATGGTGTGTTCGACGCCCGCGGCGGTCAGCGCCTCGTCGAGGGTCTTGGCATGCTCGTCGGTGAACGAGGCGTCGTTGGCCGCCCCGCCGACGTAGACCGCGGCCTGGATCTTGTCGGCCAGCAGATGCGGACTGCCCGGATCGTCGGAGGCCAGCCCACCGCCGTGGAATGACATCGCCGCGCCGACCCGCTCAGGCACCCGGCCGGCCACGACGAGCGATGTGCGACCGCCCATGCAGTAGCCCGTGGTGCCGAACTTGCCGTCGACCACCTCGGGACGACCCTGCAGATAGTCGAAGAACGCGGTGGCGTCGGAGGCCATGATCTCGGGGGTGACCTTCTGCATCAGCCCGAACAGGCGCTGGCGTTCGCCCTGGTCACTGAAGACCGTCGCCATCTCGAACGGTGCCCAGCCGGCGTCGCGGTAGTAGATGTCGGGCACCAGCACCGCGTATCCCTCGTCGGCGAGTTGGGCCGCCATCTGGTCGAACGTGGCACGGGGTCCGCCGGCATCGGGGTACATGACGACGCCGGGCCATGGTCCGCTGCCGTCGGGCGTCGTGAAGGTGACAGCACAGGTGCCGTCGGGCGTCGTGATGGAGTCCTTGATCGTGGGCATGGCATCCGTTCTACTCCGCCATCGGCACGTAAGCTGAGCGGGTGCCGATCGCGACGCCCTACGAGGATTTGCTGCGCCTGGTGGCCGAGCGTGGCACCCCGAAATCCGATCGAACCGGCACCGGTACCCGGAGCCTGTTCGGTCATCAGATGCGCTACGACCTGGCGGCCGGCTTTCCGCTGATCACCACCAAGAAGGTGCACACCAAGTCGGTGATCTACGAACTGCTGTGGTTCCTGCGCGGCGATTCCAATGTGC
>NZ_JBSFPX010000283.1:0-6667 GCF_053588415.1 Mycobacterium sp. NPDC003449 | reverse complement strand
CCCGGTCAACGCGCGGCGCGGCCCCAGCTCGGCGGCCTCCCCTAAGCGGCGGGACGCTTGCGCAGTGGAGAGCCGCCAGCGGATGCGCAGTACCTCGTTCCACGACTTGGCGCCCATCTCCCGTGGCGTCGAGTCGGCCTGCAACCGGGCCAGCATCCGATGCGACAGGGACGGCAGCTGGCATGTCAGTTCCTCGTACTCGTCGAGCACCGCCACCAACTCGGCTCGGCTCAACGCCTCGAAATCACAGGCCGCGAACGCGTCGAAGGCAGCCCGCAACGCCGCTACCGCTTCGACCGCATCCACCTGCATGAATCGAACATACCTTCGACCACCGACAAGCGGGGGGTCGAGCTGCGCATGGCGTCAGGTGTATGACCGGGGAGCCGGATAGTCAGGCAGGTCGATGGCGTCGGCCACGGTGAACCATTTGCGCCCCGCCACGGAACGAAACGGCCGCCGCTGCATCCATTTCATCAGCTGTGCGGTCACGGCGATATCGACCGCCGATTTCGGTAGATAGCCGTCGATACCGTTCGGCAGCTGCTGACAACGCCGGATGTAGGGCCGCATGATCGTCTCGTAGCGGGCCAGCGCAGCCGGAATCGCCTGGACCTCAAGGGAATCCGCCGGTCCGAGTTCGCCGGCAAGCACGTACGCGCCGACCAGGGCAAGGCTGGTGCCCATACCCGACAATGGGGACGCACAGTAACCGGCGTCCCCGACCAGGGTCACCCGGCCGGAGGAGATCGTGGGCATACGGACCTGAAGGAACGCGTCGAAGTAGAAGTCGTCGGCTTCGGCTGCGGCGGCCAGCAACGCCTGGCAATGCCAGCCGGCCGTGGCGAAATTCGTTGCCAGAAGGGCCAACTGCGCCTCCGGATCGCGCCGGTCGTAGGCGACGGGGGCCGATCGGAACGCCAGACCGGCCTTGCACATGGCGGGGTCGTGCGACGGTCGCATCGATGCGTTCAGGCCTGGTTCCTGATACATCAGGTACCAGGCGTCGAGACCGACGGTGTCGGGCGCGGTGAACCACGCGTTGTATCCGCCCAGCGGGACGGCGTAATCGTCCTCGGGGCCGAAGGCCAGGCGCCGCACCGCCGAATGGGGTCCGTCGGCCCCGACGACGAGGTCGGCATCGACCCGGGTCCCGTCGCTGAGTTCGGCGCCGGATTCGTCGATGTCGGTGACGCGGGTGCCGAAGCGATACTCGGCGCGGTCACTGGTCGCGGTGTAGAGCACCTCGGCGAGATCGCCGCGCAGGATCTCCAGCTGCGAGACCATGCCGTTGCCGTCGAACGCCGTCACGGGCATTTCGGCCCGCCGGGTACCGTCGGCCCGCACCCAGGCGACACCGCGTTGCTCCAGTGACCGTTCCCGCATCTCGTCGATCAGGCTCATCCGACCGATCACCTCGCGGCCCGCTCCGCGAAGGTCGACGGTCTGACCGCCCGGGCGGATGCCGGGCGCGGCCTCCACCACGACGACGCGGTGCCCGTACCGGGCGAGCCAGTGGGCGAGCGCCGCACCGGCGATGCCTGCCCCGCTGATGAGCACGGTCGGCTGAGCCATGCCCGACAGCCTAGGCGCGCACGTCCCCGAACGGGCTACAGTTCCAGCGCCTGATAGGTGCGCCGGACGAACTTCGGCTGCGCGGCCTGCAGTTTGGCCGCAGAGGTGTTGCCGGCGATCGCGGCGGCATCGACCGAGAGGTCGGGATGGTTCTGGATCAGATAGATCAGGATCAGCTCGGCGGACGGGTCGGCCTGCCACCAGGTTCCGTAGGCGCCGGGCCAGCTGAAGGTGCCCACACCGCCCGGTCCGAACAGCTGTCGCGATTTGCCCGGGTCGGTGACCACCGACAGATTGAGGCCGAACCCGCGGCCCACCCAGAACGGTGCGCCCAGGAACGGGTGCTGCTTCTGTTCGGCGGTGAGCCGGTCGGTGCGCATCGTGCGCACCGACTCCGGCGACAGCACCCGCACGCCGTCGACCGTGCCACCGCCCAGCAGCATCCTGGCGAACGTCAGATAGTCGTCGGCGGTGGAGAACAGCCCCGCGCCACCCGCGCAGAACGGCGGATCGGCGATCGGCGGCGGCCCCATGACGTCATGGGTCAGGGTGTTTTCGGCGGTGAGCTTGTACATCGTGGCGGCCCGGCGCCGGCCCTCGGCGTCGACCGAGAAGCCGGTGTCGGTCATGCCGAGTGGTCCGAGGATCCGCTCGGCGAGCACCTGGGCCAGCGGTCTGCCCTCGATCCGGGACAGCACGATGCCGAGGACATCGGTGGCGTGGCTGTAGGTGAGGCGGTCGCCGGGCTGATGCGCCAAGGGCAACTGGGCCACCTCGGCCAGCCAGCGGTCCTGGTCCTGGCGCAGCGACAGCTTGCCGTAGGCCGCCCCCAGCGGCCCCAGCACCGAGAACACGTAGGCCAGCCCGCTGCGGTGGGTCATCAGATCGTCGACGGTGATCGGTCGGCGCGCCGGTTCGGTCCGGTCCAGCGGGCCGCGCGGCTCGCGCAGCACCCGCATATCCGTCAGTTCCGGCAGCCACTTCGTCACCGGATCGGTCAGCGTCAGCTTTCCCTCGTCGACCAGCGCCATGGCCGCGGCCACGGTGACCGGTTTGGTCATCGAGGCGATCCGGAAGATGGTGTCGCGCTGCATCGGCAGCCCGGCATCGACGTCACGGTTCCCCAGCACGTTGACCTGCAGGAGGTTGCCCGCCTGCCACGCCAGGGTGACCGCGCCGGCCAGCAGGCCCGCGTCGATCGCCTCGCGGATCGAGGTTTGGTTGCCGTCGAGGTTCACCCGGGCCAGGGTAGTCAGGTCCGTGCGGCCTGCAGCAGCCAGAACGACGCTTCGACCTCGTCGCCGCCGGGGCGACGGATCTGAACGGTCTGCGAGGTCAGCGTGGTGATGGTCCATCCGGCCTCGCCGAGCGTGCTGCGCAGGGTCTCCTCGGAGACCGTCGGCGCACCCCATTCGTCGTCGGCGTTCGCATCGGTAAACGCGCCGAGCAGCAGGGTGGCGCCGGGGCGGGTGGCCCGGTGCACGGCCGCGGCGTAGCTGCGCTTCCCGTCGTCGTCGAGACAGTGGTACATCCCGCTGTCGATCACGGTGTCGAACGCGGCGTCGTACCCGTCGAGGCGGGTGGCATCGGCGACGGCGAATCTGACCGCCACCCCGGCATCGACGGCGCGGCGCTCGGCGGTGATCAGCGCGGTCGGGGAGATGTCGAGGCCGGTCACGGTGAATCCCTGCTCGGCGAGGTAGATGGCGTTGTCGCCGAGCCCGCAGCCGATGTCGAGGACGGCGCCGTGCACCAGCCCGGCTTCGGCCCAGGCGACCACATTGTCCTTCGGCGCCTTGGTGTCCCACGGCGGTGTGGTGATCGGCGGCACACCTTCGGCGGGGCTCTCGCCGCGGTAGAGGGCGTCGAAGTCGAACGACGATCCGGAGCCGGAATTCGCGGGGCCTGTCATTTTCACCAGCGTAGCCCCGCTCTGCTAAGCTGCCCGGCAGTTCGACGTCCTTTAACGATCCGTCCAGAGAGGCGGAGAAGGAGGTCAGGGTCTCACCATGGACTCTTCAGGTACCGACCGGGAATTGCTGTCCGCGGCGGACGTCGGCCGCACCATTTCCCGGATCGCTCATCAGATCATCGAGAAGACCGCGCTGGACGATCCCGCGGGGCGGTCACGCGTGGTGCTGCTGGGCATTCCCACCCGCGGAGTGATCCTGGCCACCCGGCTCGCGGAGAAGATCGACGAGTTCGCCGGCGTCGGACTGCCGCACGGTGCGCTCGACATCACGCTCTACCGCGACGACCTCAACTTCAAGCCGCCCCGGCCGCTGGCCTCGACCTCGATCCCGCCCGGCGGGGTCGAGGACGCCGTGGTGATCCTGGTCGACGACGTCCTCTACTCGGGGCGCTCGGTGCGTTCGGCGCTGGACGCGCTGCGCGACATCGGCCGTCCGCGCAGTGTGCAGCTGGCCGTACTGGTCGACCGTGGCCACCGCGAGCTGCCGATTCGGGCCGACTACGTGGGCAAGAACGTGCCGACGTCACGGAGTGAGAGCGTCCACGTGCTGCTTTCCGAACACGACGACCGCGACGGAGTGGTGATTTCGAAATGACGCGTCATCTCCTGGCCGCCGCCGATCTCTCCCGCGAGGACGCCACCGCGATCCTCGATGACGCCGACCGGTTCCGTGAGGCGCTGCTGGGTCGCGAGGTCAAGAAGCTGCCCACCCTGCGCGGTCGCACCGTCATCACGATGTTCTACGAGAACTCGACCCGGACCCGGGTGTCGTTCGAGGTCGCGGGCAAGTGGATGAGTGCCGACGTGATCAACGTCAGCGCCTCGGGTTCCTCGGTGTCCAAAGGGGAGTCGCTGCGCGACACCGCGCTCACGCTGCGGGCCGCGGGTGCCGATGCGCTGATCATCCGCCACCCCGCGTCGGGCGCGGCCCAGCAGCTCGCCGAGTGGACGGCCGAATCCGACGGCGGCCCGGCCGTCATCAACGCGGGCGACGGCACCCACGAGCATCCGACCCAGGCGCTGCTCGACGCGCTGACTCTGCGTCAGCGCCTCGGCGGGATCGAGGGCAGGCGGGTTGTGATCGTCGGCGACGTACTGCACAGCCGGGTGGCCCGGTCGAATGTGACGCTGCTGGCCACCCTGGGCGCCGAGGTGGTGCTGGTGGCGCCGCCGACGCTGCTGCCGGTGGGGGTGGCCGACTGGCCGGTCTCGGTGTCCTATGACCTCGACGCCGAACTGCCCGCCACCGACGCGGTGTTGATGCTGCGGGTGCAGGCCGAGCGGATGAACGGCGGATTCTTCCCGTCCGCGCGGGAGTACTCGGTGCGCTACGGCCTGTCCGAGCAGCGCCAGGCCATGCTGCCGGACCGGGCGGTGGTACTGCACCCCGGCCCGATGCTGCGCGGCATGGAGATCGCCTTCCCCGTCGCGGACTCGCCACAATCGGCTGTGCTGCAACAGGTTTCCAACGGCGTGCACGTGCGGATGGCGGTGCTTTTCCATCTGCTGGTTGGTTCGGATCAGGAGGCGATCGGCGTATGAGTGACCAGGTGCTGATCCGGGGGGTACGGCCCTACGGTGAGGGCGAGGCGGTCGACGTGCTGGTCGGGGACGGCCAGATTGCCGAAATCGGTTCGGGGCTGGCAGTTCCCGGCTCCGGTGAGGTGATCGACGCGACCGGCCAGATCCTGCTGCCGGGGTTCGTCGATCTGCACACGCACCTGCGCGAACCCGGCCGCGAGTACGCCGAGGATATCGAAACCGGTTCGGCGGCTGCGGCATTGGGCGGATACACCGCGGTGTTCGCGATGGCCAACACCGATCCGGTCGCCGATACCGCGGTGATCACCGACCACGTCTGGAACCGGGGCCAGCAGGTCGGCCTGGTCGACGTGCATCCGGTGGGTGCCGTCACGGTCGGCCTCAAGGGGGCCCAGCTCACCGAGATGGGTCTGATGGCCTCGGGCGTCGGCCAGGTCCGGATGTTCTCCGACGACGGGCTGTGCGTGGACGATCCGCTGGTGATGCGTCGCGCCTTGGAGTACGCCACCGGCCTCGGGGTGCTGATCGCCCAGCATGCCGAGGAGCCGAGGCTGACCGTCGGCGCCGTCGCCCACGAGGGCGCCAACGCCGCACGGCTGGGGCTCGCGGGCTGGCCGCGCTCCGCCGAGGAGTCGATCGTGGCCCGCGACGCGATCCTGGCCCGCGACGCCGGGGCCCGGGTGCACATCTGCCACGCCTCCACCTCGGGAACCGTCGAGTTGCTGAAATGGGCAAAGGCCCAAGGAGTTTCGATCACCGCCGAGGTCACTCCGCATCACCTGCTGTTGGACGACTCCCGGTTGGCGAGCTACGACGGGCGGGACCGGGTCAACCCGCCGTTGCGGGAGGCCGGCGATGCGCGGGCGCTGCGCCAGGCCCTGTCCGACGGGGTCATCGACTGTGTGGCCACCGACCACGCGCCGCACGCCGAACACGAGAAATGCTGCGAGTTCTCGGTCGCGCGCCCGGGCATGCTGGGCCTGCAGACCGCGCTCTCGGTGGTGGTCGAGACGATGGTGCGGCCGGGCCTGCTGACCTGGCGGGGTGTGGCGAAGGTGATGAGCGAGGCCCCGGCGGGCATCGTCGACCTGCCCGATCAGGGCCGCCCGCTCGAGGTCGGTGAACCGGCCAATCTGACGGTGATCGATCCCGACGCCACCTGGACGGTGGCGGGCACCGAACTGGCCAGCCGCTCGGACAACACCCCGTTCGAGTCGATGGCGTTGCCCGCCACGGTGACCGCGACCCTGCTGCGCGGCCGGGTCACCGCGCTGGACGGGAAGCCCCGGCCGGCGGGCAGGAGCGCAGCGACCGGGGGATCAGCACCGTGAACACTCCCACCCTGATCGCTTCGTTGGTGCTGGCCGCACTGCTGGCCGTGCTGATCGCGTTCCTCATCAGGCAGATGATGCGCGGCTGGGTGCACCGGGCCCAGCGCCAGGCCGAGATGATCGGGACGCTGCCGCCGCTGCCCGACACCGTCGGGCAGGCGCCCCTGGGCGTTAGGTAGAGGACACGTCTGTAAAACAGTCACAGCGTTCTTCAACTCGTTTTGCGGGTTTTGGTTTTTAAGTTGTG
>NZ_JBSFPX010000282.1:0-6692 GCF_053588415.1 Mycobacterium sp. NPDC003449 | reverse complement strand
CGCACACACGGGGGTACCCGGGAATGCGCATTCCGGGGTACCCGCGCGTCTGCTCGCGGGAGAAACCTGCGGGGGGGAAACGTCAGGGTCTGCGCACGGCACCGAGCACGAACTGGTCGAGGGCGGCCAGCGGATCGTCGGCCGGCGGCAGCGGGGCCATCGGCGTGAAACCGGCCCTGGCGAACTCGCCGTGCCACTCGTCGCGGGTCAGCAGGATCCGGTCGGTGCCCGCCCGCACATCGGTCAGCCCGACCTGTGCCAGGCCCGGCCGCGGTGACATCAGGAAATACACCGACGTCATCAACGAGCAGTGCGCCGTGCACAACTCGATCAGGACGATCGCACCGCCGGGCCGCAGGATGCCGTGCAGCTCGTCGAGCGTCCGGCCGATATCGGCGGCGTTGTGCACCACATTGGCCGCGATCACCACGTCACACGGCGGCTGCCGTCCCAGATCCGAGTTGAGGTCGACGAGCCCGAACGTCATCCACGGGTGAGCGGCGAACCGCTTCTGCGCCGCGGTCAGGAAGAACGTGGAGACATCGGTGAAGTGGTATTCGACCGGTAGTCCGGCGAGCCCGTCGACGATGGCGTCGGTCATGCCGCCGACACCCGCCCCGAGCTCGAGAACACGGACCGGCGACCGTTCGGTCATCAGGCCCCGCACGGTGTCGGCGACGGTCTGGCGTGCCCGCCGGTTCAGGTATCGGCTGATGACGTTGTCGCGGTAGAAGGCGTCCGCGGTCGCGGTCGATCCGTCGGGAAACAACAACTCCTGCACACTGGTCCGGTCGGTGAGCAGCCGCTCCAGATGCTCGTTGGCCGCGGCCAGGAACTCCCCGAACGGCGGCGGGTAGCCCAGATCCGTGCACACCGCCGTGAGGTCGGGGCGCTGCGGTGCCGGAACCGGACGAAGCCGCCGGTAACCGCCCGATTCCGCGCCGACGAAACCCCTTGTGGTCAACGCCTCCAACCACTGCCGCAGGATCCAGTGATGGCGCTCGACGATCCGGAGCCGATCGGTCAGCTCCGCCATATCGTGCGTGTCGCCGTCGCCAAGCACCGGCTCGAGCACACGCCACATCGCCGCCAGCCCGAACAGATCCAGATCGGCGCGCGCCGAGGGGATCCTGGCCAGCTCCAGCCGTCCGTCCGGCGGCGCCGGCTCGGCAGGCCTGCGGGCCGCGCCGGAAGCGTCGGCGGCGGCGCCATCGCCGACCTCGCGCACCACATCGTCGAGGGTCGCCCCACCCAGCAGCTTCGAAACCGCCACCTCACACCTGAATTCGGACTTTATCCGGCGTCGCAGCTGCAGCGCGTTGAGGGAATCCAGCCCGACCGCCACCAGCGGCTGGGCCCCGTCCACCGCCTGCACGTCATCGACGCCGAGCACCTCGGCGAGCAGCCCCAGCAGCCGCCGTCGCACATCGGTGCCGTCGTGGCCGGACTCGACGCGCTCCGCGGCGCCGGTGGTCCGCGCGGCGGGGATGTCCGCGGTGGGTATCGCCGCCAGGGCCGACAGCGTGGGACCGTAACCCAGCAGGCCGAGCCCGGATCGCGCGCGGTCGAGGTCGAGTGCGGCGATGGCCACGTTCGCGGGCAGCCGCCGCAGCCCCAGCTCGACGGCCTCCGCCGAACGCATGGTGAGATAACCGATCTCGGCGAGGTTGGCGGCCTCGGCGCGATCGCGTCCCTCGAACACATCCCACTGGCCCCACTGCACCGACACACAGTCGCGGCCCTGATCGCGCAGGAGCTGGGCGTGGGCGTCGAGTAGCCGATTGGCCGCCGCGTAGACGAGTTTGCCACGCCCGCCGAGCACCGAGGCGGTAGACGAACACAGCAGGATCCTGGCGTCGTCGGACAACGGAACCGATTGCAGTGCATGGGAAAGGCCGACGATCTTGCCGCGCAGGCCGCGCTCGAGCCGATCGGCGGTCAGGTCTTCGAGATCCGCGTTACCGGTGCCGTCGGTGTCCAGCACGGCATGGACCAGCAGGTCCACCGGGGCGTCGATGCCGGCGGCCAACTCGGCGACCGCGGCGGCATCGGTGACATCGCAGGCCAGTACCCGGATGTCGGCGGTGGCCGGCAGCCCACGCAGCCGCTCGGCGATCCCGGGCGACGTGCCCGATCTGCTCACCAGGGTGACCCGTCCGGCGCCCGCCCGCGCGGCGTATTCGGCGAACTCCAGCCCGACCCGGCCGGTGCCCCCGGTGATCAGGACATGACGACCGGTCAGGGCAGGCGCATCCGGGTCGCTGGGCGCGTCGACGAGCCGTTTGGTGTACAGACCGCCGTCCCGCAGTGCAAGTTCGGGTTCGCCGGTGGTGTGCAGCGCCGCGATGATCGCCACCGGATCCGGTTGTGCGGGTGAGAGATCCAGGTGACGGAAGGCGATGTCGGGGTATTGCGCACCGAGGCAACGAAACCCCGCCGCCAGCGCGGCCGATACCGGATCGGCGGGGTGGTCACCGGGGCGTACCCGCTCGGCGCCGACGGTGAGCAACCAGTATTCCCCGAGCCCCGCCCCCGGTGCGCGCCACCAGGTCCGGTCCGCGAAGAACGTCGCGGTCCGGCGGACCTCCTCGTCCGCGTCGACCGGGCCTGCCGCGGGTTGCAGGATCACGACGGCGTCCAGCTGGTCGGTGTCGTCGCCGGCGGTGATCAGCCGCGCGGACAGTTCTTGGCGCTCGGCGTGCGCGCACAGCGCCCGGGCGAGTTCCGCACAGTCGCCGGTGTGATCGATGATGCCGATGCGGCGTGGCGGCGTCACCGACCGGCGGGTCACCGGCCGCCATTCCTCGGTCAGGATCCGGGGCGGTGCCGTGGTGACCGGCCGGGTCTGCGGCGCCGGGTCCGGACGGTCGTCCGGGTCGGCCCGGCGCGCCAAGAAGCCGTGATACGGCAGCCACAACGACAGCTCGTTCATCTGGGTGTTGGGGAAATCGAGCAGGGGCAGGGTCACGTCGTGCCCCGATTCGGTACGCAGTGCGGTCCAGTCATAGTCGATGTCGTGCACCGCCAGCACCGCGAGGCTTCGGGTGAACTCCGCCGGATCGGTGGCGTCCCGGTCCGAGGTACCCAGCACCGTGCGGTTCGCGGCTCCCGCGGCGGCCAGGTTCTCCTCGATCGCGTATTGCAGGGTCGGGTGTTCGGCGAGCTCGATGAACACATCGACACCGTCGGCCACCGCGGCCGCGACCGCCCGGTCGAACCGCACGGTGTTCCGCAGATTCCAGAACCAGTAGTCGGCGACCGCGAGGCCGGAAGGGACCTGCTCCCCCAGGGTGGCTCCGATGAAAACGCTTGCGCCGTCCAGGAAGTCCGGGTTGCTCAGGCCCCGCGCCGCACCCGCGATGACATCGCGGAACTCGTTGACGGCGTTGGTGTGGGCCGGATAGCGCACCGGTATGGTCCGGGTGAACCGGCCCCGGCCTGCCAACGTGTCCACCACCGCCGCAACGGTCTCACGCTCCCCCGAGATGCCCACCATCCGTGGCGAATTCACCACCGATACCTCGGCCCAGCCGTTCTGCCGGGCCAGGACGCCCTCACACTCATCGCGGTCGGCGCCGACCACCGCCATGGCGTAGGCGTCCGAGGAGATGCTCTCGGCCGCACGCGCCCGGGTCCCCACCACCAGCGCGGCATCCTCAAGGCTCATCTTGTCTGCGAGATAGGCACCGGCGATCTCGCCCTGACTGTGCCCGACCACCACACCGGGCGCTACGCCCCACGACCGCCACACCGCGCCGAGGCCGACCATCTGCATGAACAGTGCGGATTGCACCACCGTGGTGCTGTCGCCGGCGTCGTCGGTCCCGAGCAGGTAGCCCAGCGGGGAATCGCCGAACCGGGCGCGGAAGATGGCGTCGCAGCGGTCGACCTCGGCGCGGTAGGCGGGCATCGAGCGATGGAACAGGGCACCCATACCCGGTCGCTGACCACCCTGTCCGGGAAGCACATAGGCGGTGCGGCACGCCTGCGCCGGCTCCTCGCCGCGGATCACGGCGGGATGCGCCAGGTCCTCGGCGACCGCCGTCAGCGCCTCGGTGAGTTGTCCGTGGGAGGTGACCATCGCCAACGCCCGGTAGCGCCGCGGCTTGCGGGTCCGGAACAACATGTCGGCGATGCGCTGTGGCGGCACGGTGGGGTGCTCGCGCAGATAGCGGGTCAGTGCCTCGGCCTCGGCCCGGAGCAGGCCGGCGGTGTCGGCCGAGAGCAGGATCGGGATGGTGCCGTCGGGCAGCCGGTACTCAGAAATCGTCGTGCTCCTCTCGTACTGGCATGGCGATGATGGTGTGCGCGTTGACCCCACCCGCCCCGTAAGAGGAGATGGCTCCGAATCTGTCGGTGCCACGGGGTTTCCAGTCGTTGAGCTTGGTGGCAAGAGTCAGTCCGGTGCTCTCCCAGTTGATCTGGCTGGTCGGGTTGTCAGTGAACAGCGACTCCGGGATCTGACCGTGCCACCCGGCGAGCAGCACCTTGATCACTCCGAGCATCCCGGCCGCGGCCTGGGCATGACCCAGGTTGGATTTCGCGGATCCGACGATCGCGGTCGAGCCCGCGGCGCCGTAGGTGTCGACCAGGGCGCTCAGTTCGGCCCGGTCCCCGGCGCGGGTGGCGGTGCCGTGCCCCTCGATCATGCCGACGTCGGCGGCGTCGATCCCGGCCGCGTCGACGACCTTGCGGATGAGTTTCTGCTGCACGTCGGCGCGCGGCGTCAGGATGGCCTTGCCCTTGCCGTTGTGGTTGTAGTGGCTGGCCAGGATGCGGCCGAAGATCCGGTGCCCGAGCCGGCGGGCGCGGGATTCCCGCTCGACGGTGACGAACCCGGCGCCCTCGCCCCACAGGGTGCCGCTGGCATCGTCGGCATAGGCCCGGCAATGCCCGTCGGCGGCCAGGGCATGGTGTTTGGCGAAGTCGTAGACGATGACCGGGGTGCCCATGACGCATACACCGCCGGCCAGCGCCCAGTCGCATTCGTCGTTGCGCACCGAGGCCGCGGCCAGGTGCAGCGCGGTGAGCGAGGATGCGCATGCGGTGTTCACGGTGGCCGATGGCCCTGACAGGCCGAGGGCATGCGATACCCGTCCGGCGATGCTGTCGGTGACCTGGCCGACCGTCCGGTACCCGCCGTACTCGTCGGCGCCCGAACCCAGCGGCCCGTATTCGGTGGGATAGGCCCCGACGAAGCAGCCGGCCTCCTCCTCGTCGAGGGCGGCGGCATTGATTCCGGTGTTCTCCACCGCTTTCCACGCGGTCCGCATGGCGAGGCGGATCTGCGGGCTGGTGATGGTGGCCTCACCGAGGCCGATGTTGAAGAACGACGGGTCGAAGGCGCCAGGGTTCGGCAGGAAGCCGCCGGCGTCGCAGATATCGGCCCAGCCCTCGTTCCTGGACAATGAGACCATATCGTCGACCGGCCAGCCACGGTCGCGGGGCAGCGGGCCGATCAGTTCACGGGATTCGCTCAGTGCCGTCCAGTAGGCGGCCGGTGTGCTGACGCCCCCCGGCGCCTCCACCGACATACCGGATATCACGATGGGATCGTCCACGCGCGTGGGGGCGGCGATTGTCATCGGCGAACTCCGTTCTCGGACAGCAATTCCCGGATGCCGTCGATGTGGTCGGTGAGGAAGAAGTGGCCGCCGTCGAACAGCGTGACCTCGATGTCGGCGCTGTGCTCGCGCCAGCCGTTCAGGTCGGCCATGGTGACGATGGGGTCGCGGTCCCCGCCGATCACATGGATCCGCGCGGCCACCCGGGTCGTCGGGTCACAGCGGTAGGTCTCCGCGGCGCGGTGGTCGGCCCGCACCACCGGGAACGTCATCTTGACGATCTCCGGGTCACCGGCGACGTCGGCGTTGGTGCCGCCCAGAAAACGCAGGTGCTCGAAGAGACCGTCGTCGTCGGTGGGCGCGGCGGGCTTGCCGGCCAGCCGGTGCGGGGCGACCGCGGCCAGCACCGTGAGTTGCCGGACCGTGATGCCCGCGGCCTCGGCGATCCTGGCGAATTCGAAGGAGACGTGGGCACCCATGCTGTGGCCCAGGGTGGTGATCGGAATGCCGCGGTTGAACTCCGAGGCCTGGAATTCGGCGAACGCGCCTGCCGCGATATCGGTCAACGACGTGAGCGGTGACTCAGCGGCGCGGTCCTGCCGCCCGGGGTACTGGAAGGCGATGACCTCGAAGTCCTGGCTCAACGCCTGCGAGAATCTGCGGTACCAGGATGCGCCGGCGCCCGCGTGCGGAAAAATCAGCAGCGGTGGCCGATCGGTCGAATCCGGATTGTGGAACTTGCGCATCCAGCCTTTTTTGGGCCGCATGTGTCCCCCATTTCGTGTGTGTTTGACGTTGGCGGTGGCGCTGCCCAGGCTGAGGAACTGCGATGTCCGCCAACGGATCTGATTTCGGCGCGGTTGGCTGCTACGGCGGGGAACGCCGATTCTGCGACCGCAGCGGGCACAGGGGTTGCACGTGACCGCCGGCGGGAGTTCCCGGCGCCGACGCTGCCCACTGGCGAGGCGTTCCAACACAGACTTTCGCCACGTTGGATCAGGCTAGCCTAACCTTTGCTTTCGTGTGGCCCTTCATATGTGTCCGCCCTGCCATTCATATGTATCCGGCCACCCCGCGAGCAGACATAAAACTGCCCACTTTCACGTGAAAGTGGGCAGTTTTATGTCT
>NZ_JBSFPX010000281.1:0-6726 GCF_053588415.1 Mycobacterium sp. NPDC003449 | reverse complement strand
CCGACGATGCTGACCCTGCCCCGCGCCCGGCACTCGTCGAGCCGGTGCCACGCCTCGGTTTGTACGACGCGCCATTCCCTCGGGAGGAACCTCGCGATCGGCGAGGCCTGCCCGCTGTGGCGGACATCGGTGACGATGACCGCGGCTACCGAGCCGTCCGGACCCACTGTGAAGGTGTCCAGTCTGCCGGGCCCGCCGAAAGTCGACACCCGGGCCAGCCAGTAGTCCTCGTCGGAGAATGCCAGCAGAATTTGCTCAACACTCGAGGGCGAGTTGATGTGGAAGTCGATCGACCGCGACACAGCAACAGACTATGCCGGGATTTTCCATTCTTGTACCCCACGAACGGTGAGTGGATATGCTGACTCCTGCAATTAATCCAGTCATAGCTGTAATGGGCCGGGGAAGGCGTGCGGGGCGAGCCAAGGCGCGGGGATGTGTGGCCTTGTGTCCGGATCGCTGAGCGATTTCTTGCCGGTCACTCAAAGGGGGAAGGCTTCGTGAGCATCAATCCGTTCGATGACGACAATGGCAGGTTTCTCGTCTTGATCAACGACGAGGAGCAACACAGTCTGTGGCCGACGTTCGCCGATATACCCGACGGCTGGACGGTCGTTTTCGGCGAAGCGGGCCGCACCGCGTGCCTGGACTACATCGAACAGAATTGGCCCGATATCCGGCCGAGGAGTCTTCGCGAGCGGTTGGCGCAGAGCCGGGGCTCCGGCACCTGAGCGCCGAGGGGCGCAGCAGTAGATCTTCGCGGTGGGGAGAAACCCGATGCAGCAAGATGAACGGTCGCTGCCGGTAACCCGCGCACAGCTCGACATATGGCTTGCGCAGGATCTGGCGCACTCCGGTACGGAGTGGCAACTCGGCTTATTCGTGCGGATCGCGGGCACGGTGGACCGTGACGCCCTCGAATGGGCGATCCGCCGGGTGATGCGGGAAGCCGAGCCGGTCAGGGCCGGCTTTTTCGAGGCGGGCGGTCAGGTCTTCCAACGACCGCTCGACTGCTCCGACACCGAACTGGTCTTCTACGATCTGACCGGCTCGCCGGATGCGGAGGAGGAGGCCGGTGAACTCGCGGCTTCGATCCAGCGCGAACCGATGTCGCTGGCTGGGCCGCTGTTCAGGTTTGCGCTGTTCCAGACGCGGGCCGACGAGTTCTTCCTGATCGGATGCTGCCATCACATCGTTCTGGACGGAACGGGTATCGCGATGGTCGGCCAGCGGCTCGGATCCGTGTACTCCGCGATCGTGACCGGCGCACCCATCCCACCGTCGTTGTTCGGATCGCTGTCCGATCTGATCGAGTGTGAGTCCGCATATGAGGCGTCCGAGGACTATGCCGGGGACCGCTCATATTGGCTCGGGCATCTTCCGCCGGAAAGCGAACCGCAATATCGGTGGGGTCACACCGATGGTCGGTCCGATCTGCCCTCCGCACCAGTGGAATTGGATCCGGCGGTGCTGCGCGGCGTCGACGAGTTCGCCCAGTCGCGGAACCTTCCCCGATCGTCGGTCATCACCGCGGCGTGTGCGCTGTTGGTGCGTGGATGGTGTGCCGACGGTCCGGACGTGGTGCTCGACTTTCCGGTCAGCCGACGCGTGTGTCCGGAATCGAAGACCCTGCCCGGGATGCTCGCCGGCGTGGTGCCCCTGGTTCTGCGGGTCGCCCCGGAGGCCACGGTCGCGGCATTCTGCGATGACGTCGACGTCAGCATCCGGCACGCTCTGGAGCATCAACGGTTCCCGGTGCACGCGCTCGAACGCAAGATCAATTCCCGCGCGGCGGGGCAACCGGTGCACCGGGTCAGTGTGAATTTCCTTCCGGCAGCGTTCACCTTGGACTTCGGCGGTTCGCCGGCATCGGCGTCGTTGACCAACGCGGGCGTCATCGGGGGTTTCGGGCTGTTCTTCTCGGGCGGGGGAGAACAGCTGTGTCTCAGCACTTCCGGTTCCGGGCATCCACTGGCGAACTTCGACGTCGGCGCGCTCGCGGAGCGGTTGCAGTGGGTGTTGACGGCGATGACGGCCGATCCCTCCCGTCCGGTGGCGTCGGTGGACGTGCTCGACCGGGGCGAACGCGACCGGCTGTTCGAGCTCGGTAATCACGCGATGCTGGGCGAGGCCGCGACCGGGGTCTCGATTCCGACACTGTTCGCGGCACAGGTGGATCGCGCCCCCGAGGCGGTCGCGGTCAGCTGCGACGGCTGGGCGATGACGTACCGCGACCTGGACGAGGCCTCGAATCGGTTGGCACATCTTCTGGTCGAGCAGGGGGCGGGTCCGGGCCGGTGTGTGGCGGTGCTGTTCAACCGATGCGCCGAGGCGATCGTGTCGATCCTGGCGGTGCTCAAATCGGGGGCGGCGTATCTGCCGATCGATCCGGCACACCCACAGCCGCGGGTCGAGTTCATGATCGCCGATGCCGACCCGGTGGCGGTGCTGAGCACCGCGGAGCTTGCGGACCGGTTGGCCGGGTCCGGCCTGAAAGTCCTCGATGTCGGCGATCCCCGAATCGGCGCTTACCCGGTTACCCGGCTGTCCGCGCCGGACGCCGACGATATCGCCTACCTCATCTACACCTCGGGAACCACAGGGACCCCGAAGGGTGTGGCGATCGCGCACGGCAATGTCACACAGGTGATCGGATCGCTGGACGGTGATCTGGAGCCGGCCGGGCGGGTGTGGTCGCAGTGGCACTCCTACAGCTTCGACATCTCGGGCTGGGAGATCTTCAACGCCCTGCTGTGCGGTGGACGGCTGGTGGTCATCCCCGAGGAGACCGCGCGCTCGCCCGAGGATTTCCACGCGCTGCTGGTCTCGGAGAACGTCAACGTGCTGGGTCTGACGCCCACCGCGGCCGCGGCGCTGTCCCCGGCGGGTCTGGATTCGGTGGCCCTGCTGGTCGGCGGTGAGCCCTGTCCGGTCGATGTGGTGGATCGGTGGGCGCCCGGGCGGGTGATGATCAATCAGTACGGCCCGACCGAGACCACGATGTGGGTGGCCCTGAGCGCACCGTTGACGACGCCAGGGCCCGCGGGGCAGACGGTGGTTCCGATCGGCTCGCCGCTGCCGGGTGCTGCGTTGTTCGTGCTGGACCAATGGTTACGTCCGGTTCCCGCGGGCGCGGTGGGTGAGTTGTATGTGGCCGGCCCGAATGTGGGCGTGGGGTACTGGCGTCGGGGCGGTTTGACCGCATCGAGGTTCGTGGCGTGCCCGTTCGGATCGCCCGGGGCCAGGATGTACCGGACCGGGGATCTGGTGTCGTGGGGACCGGATGGACAGTTGCGGTATTCGGGACGGGCCGACGAGCAGGTCAAGATCCGCGGGTACCGGATCGAACTCGGTGAAATTCAGTCCGCCCTCATCGAATTGGATGGGGTGGAGCAGGCGGCGGTGATCGCCCGTGCGGACCGGCCGGGTGACAAACGGCTGGTCGGCTACATCACCGGAACTGCGGACCCGGTGCGGGTGCGTGCCGTGCTGGGCGAGCGGTTGCCGGGCTATATGGTGCCTGCCGCGGTGGTGATGCTCGACGCATTGCCGTTGACGGTCAACGGGAAACTCGACAAACGGGCCCTGCCCGCACCCGAATACGCCGATGTCGACCGCTACCGGGCCCCGACCACTCCGACCGAGGAGATCCTCGCCGGAATCTACGCTCAGGTGCTCGGACTGGACCGGGTCGGGATCGACGAGTCCTTCTTCGACCTGGGTGGGGATTCGCTGTCGGCGATGAGGGTGGCCGCCGCGGTCAACACCGGATTGGCTGCCGATCTCGCGGTACGCACCCTGTTCGAGACACCGACCGTCGCCGAGCTCGCCCCCCGGATCACGGCGGGTTCCGGCGGGCGTGAGCCATTGCTGCCGCAGGAGCGTCCGGACCGGATTCCGTTGTCGTTCGCGCAGCGACGGTTGTGGTTCCTGAACCGGTTCGAAGGCGGCGTGGCGACCTACAACATGCCGACCGCGTTCCGGATCACCGGCACCGTGGACGTCGAGGCACTCAAGGCCGCACTCGACGACGTGATCGCGCGTCACGAATCGTTGCGCACGGTGTTCATCGACGTCGAAGGCCTGCCGGTGCAGAAGGTGTTGCCGGCCCGGCCGGGGATGTGGCTGTCCGAGCGCCCGGCGGTGGTGTCGGCATCGGAAGCCGATCTGGCCCGCGAACTTCCGGCGCTGGCCGGGTACCGGTTCGACCTCTCCGCCGAGATCCCGATCCGGGCGCGGATCTACGCCGTCGGTGCCGAGCAGCATGTGCTGGGGATCGTCGTGCACCACATCGCTTTTGACGGATGGTCGCTGGCCCCGATGGTGCGCGATGTGGGGGTGGCCTATGCCCGCCGGAGTGCGGGGCAGGCTCCCGATTGGACACCGTTGCCAGTGCAGTACGCCGACTACACCCTGTGGCAGCACGACCGGCTCGGAGACGAGTCGGATCCGGCCGGTGTGATCGCCGGGCAACTGGCCTACTGGCGCCAGGAGCTGGCCGATCTTCCGGAGGTAGTGTCGCCGCCGACCGATCGTCCCCGCCCGCCGGTGCCCAGCTACCACGGCGACGGCGTGGACCTTCGCATCGACCCGGACCTGTGGGCCGGGCTCAAGGCGGTGGCTGCCGAGCATCACGCGACGGTCTCGATGGTGCTGCAGGCCGCCTTGGCCGTGGTATTGCAACGGGAAGGGGCCGGCGAGGACGTGGCGCTGGGCACGCCGATCGCCGGACGGACCGACAAGGCGCTCGACGATCTGGTGGGATTCTTCGTCAACACCTGGGTGCTGAGGGTCGCGGTCACGCCCGGGCTGCGGTTCGGCGACGTGCTGAATCAGGTGCGGCAGAAGGCGCTTGACGCCTACGCCAATCAGGATGTGCCATTCGAATTGCTGGTGGAGCAGCTCAATCCCACGCGCTCGACCTCACATCATCCGCTGTTCCAGGTGGCCATGGTCTACCAGAACAATGCGCTTCCTCGAGTGGAACTCGACGGGGTCACCGTCGAGCAGATCCCGGTGCTCACCCGCACCGCCAAATTCGATCTGGACTTCGACATCCGCGAGCAGCCCGGCGAGGACGCGGATGCGCCGATGGCCACCGGAACGCTGACCTACGCCACCGATCTGTTCGACCGGTCCGGCATCGAACGGTTGGTCCGCCGGTTCGGCCGAGTGATCGAAGCCGTGGTGGCCGACCCGTCCGTGGTGGTCGGCGAGGTGGACCTGCTCGACCCCGACGAACGAGAGCTGCTGCTGAACAACTGGTCCGGGGCCGGCGCCGACGCGCCGGTCGGGTGGGGGCCGCAGCTGCTGGATGCGGCGGTGGCCGCCGACCCGGAGGCGCCCGCGGTCATCGACGGGGCGCGCCGGCTGTCGTATCGCGAACTGGACGAGACCTCGAACCGGTTGGCGCGGGCGCTGATCGAGGCGGGAGTGGGGGCGGAACGCGCGGTCGGCGTCGCGATGGACCGGTCCGCGGAACTGGTCGTGGCATGGTGGGCGGTGCTCAAAACCGGTGCGGCGTACGTGCCGGTCGATCGGTCACATCCGGCCGAGCGGATCGCCACGATCCTCGACACCGTCGACGCCGCATGCGTCCTGACCTACGGGGCCGATGCGGTGGCCGGTTCCGGTTCGCATCCCGTGGTCCGGTTCGATGCCCTGAATCTGTCGGAGCTCAGCGCAGATCCGGTCACCGCCGCGGATCGGCAGGCGCAGGCGGGCCCAGCGGACGCGGCATACGTGATCTTCACCTCGGGGTCCACCGGCACCCCGAAAGGCGTGGTCATCAGCCACGCCGGGCTGCTGGGCGTGGCCGGCGCACATCGCGAGGTGTTCGGATTGAACCCGACCGACCGGGTGCTCATGGTGGCCGCACCGACCTTCGACGCGTCGGTGTTCGAATGGCTGTGGGCGGTGGCGTCGAAGGCCGCGCTCGTGGTGGCGCCGCCGGATTGCTACGCCGGGGATGCATTGACCGACCTCCTGCGACGTCAGCGGGTCAGTGCGGCGTTGATCACCCCGACGGTACTGGCGACGCTGGACCGGACCCGGCTGGACGGGCTCGACACCCTGATCACCGGTGGCGAGGCGTGCCCGGCGGAATTGGTGGCGGCCTGGGCGCCGGGCCGGGCGATGTTCAATGCTTACGGCCCCACCGAGGTGACGATCTGGTCTACCTGGAGCGCGCTGACGGCGGGACAGCCGGTGCGAATCGGTGCCCCGATCGCCGGGACATGTGCGCTGGTGCTCGACGGCCGGCTCAAACCGGTTCCGGTCGGAGTGGTCGGTGAGCTGTATCTGTCCGGGCCGGTACTGGCCCGGGGCTATGCGGGTCGCGCCGACCTGACCGCGGACCGGTTCGTGGCCAACCCCTTTGGCGACGCCGGGACCCGGATGTATCGCACCGGCGATCTGGTGCGCTGGACCCGGGAAGGCACACTCGAGTACCTCGGCCGCGCCGACGCGCAGGTCAAACTGCGCGGCCAGCGCCTGGAACTGGGGGAGATCGAGAACACCCTGCTGGCCTGCCCGCAGGTGAACCGCGCGGCCGCCGCCGTGGCGCACCGGGACAACGCCGATCATCTGGTCGGCTACATCGTCCTGGACCACGGCAGTACCGCAGACCGCGAGAGCGAAGTCGTCGACCAATGGCAGCACGTCTACGACGAACTCTATGACGCCGGGCTCTACGAGTCCGGGTTCGGCAGCGACTTCCGGGGATGG
>NZ_JBSFPX010000280.1:0-6814 GCF_053588415.1 Mycobacterium sp. NPDC003449 | reverse complement strand
GACCTGCAGGAGGACCGGGGCGGCCCCGTCGCGGTGGAGGTCGGTACGCATCCAGATATCGGCCAGGTTGGCCCGATGCGGACCGTAGCGCACGGTCTTTTTCGAGTAGCGGCGCCGGGTCCACGAGGTCGCGACGACTCCACCCGGCCTGCGGGCCCGCCGGGCCACCGCATAGTCGGCGCCGAGCGCGGTGCGCAACGGATCCTCGAAGGAGGGCCGCGATCGCCGCCCGCGCCGGTGCACCACATACAGCAGCGCCCAGGAGATCGCCTTGAGCCCCAGCGAGATCCGGCCGCCGGCCGAGCGATAGTCGCCGCGGACCGCGCGGCGCACGGCATCGGCCGCCGAAACCGTCGTGATCAGCGGCGCGTTCTCCGACGTCGGCCAGCCGAACGCGAAGGCCGCGATGGTGAGGTAACCCTTGCGGCCCAGTGGTTTCACCGCGTTGACAGCATTGAGCAACTCGGCGGCCGCGGCCGGGAGCGGTCTAGCCATTCGCCAGGTCCTGGAGGTCACGGCGGGCGATCTTGCCGGTGTTGTTGCGCGGCAGCTCGTCGAGCACGGTGATCTCGCGCGGCACCTTGTAGTTGGCCAGGTTCTCCCGGACGTACGCCTTGAGATCATCGGCCGTCGCCGCCCCGGACACCACCACGAACGCCGCGAGCCGTTGACCGAACTGCTCGTCGTCGACGCCGATCACCGCGGCCTCGGCGACATCGGGATGCCCGGCCAGCACCTTCTCCACCTCGATCGGGTACACGTTCTCGCCGCCCGAGACGATCATCTCGTCGTCGCGGCCCACCACGAACAGCCTGCCGTTCTCGTCGAGGTAGCCGACATCGCCGGAACACATGTAGCCCTCGTGGAAGTCCTTGGTGGAGCCCGATGTGTACCCGTCGAACTGGGTGGAGTTGCGCACGTAGATGGTCCCGACCTTACCGGTGGGCAGCTCTCGGTGGTCCGCGTCGAGAATGCGGATGTCGGTGCCCTCGGCGGGTTTACCCGCGGTGTCGGGCGCGGCCCGCAGGTCGGCCGGGGTGGCGGTAGCGATCATGCCGGCCTCGGTGGCGTTGTAGTTGTTGTAGATGACGTCGCCGAAGCGGTCCATGAACCTGACGACCACGTCGGGCCGCATCCGCGATCCCGACGCGGCCGCGAACCGCAGCGAGCGGCCGTCGTAACGGCGCAACACGTTCTCATCGAGGTCCATGATCCGATCGAACATCACCGGGACCACGCACAGGCCGGTGGCCCGGTGCCGGTCGATGAGTTCCAGCGTGCACTCGGGGTCGAATCTGCGCCTGGTGATGATCGTGCACGCCATCGACGCCGCGAACGCCAGCTGGGAGAAGCCCCAGGCGTGAAACATCGGTGCGGCGATCACCACGGGCTCTTCGGCCCGCCACGGGGTGCGATCGAGGATCGACTTGAGCACCTCCGGCCCGCCGCCGGAATGCCTGGCGCCCTTGGGGGTTCCGGTGGTGCCCGAGGTCAGGAGAATGACCCGGCCCTTGTCGGCGGCCCGCTCGGGCTGCCTGCCCGCGAACTCGCCGACGAGCCCGTCGACGCTCCGCCCATGCGCCCGGGTGTCGGCCCAGGCCACGATCCGGGCGGTATCCGCGAGCCCGGCACATGCTCGATCGACGGTCTCGGTGAACTCCTCGTCGTAGATGACGGCGCCGACCCGCTCCCGGGTGACCACCTCGGCCAGCGCGGGTCCGGCGAACGAGGTGTTCAGCAGCAGCACGTCGGCGCCGATGCGATTGGCCGCGATCAACGACAGCACGAACCCGCGGTGGTTGCGGGCCATGATGCCCAGCACGTCGGGCGCGCCACCCGGCAGCGCCTGCAGACCGGTGGCCAGCGCGTCGGCCTGCCGGTCGATGTCCCGCCAGGTCAGGGTGCCGATCTCGTCGACGAGGCCGGGCCGGTCCGGGCACCGCTGCGCGGCGCTGGCGAAACCCGATGTGACACCCATGTTCTCGCGCGCCATCGCGGCGGCGATGCGCAGGTACTTGTCCGGGCGCAGCGCGGCGATCAGCCCGGCCCGGCGCATCGTGGTGACCAGGCCGACGGTGTCGGTGACGCGGTCGAGGGGCCCCACGTCAGCTCAGCCGATCACCGGGAAGCGGCGCTCCTGCGACAACTCGTCCAGTGCGCGCTGCATGATGTGCCGGATGTGGGCGTCGACCTCGTCGATATCGGGATGCTCGCCGAACTCGGCCGCGATGTCGACCGGCGGCAGCGCCGTCATCACGATCTTGGCCGGCAGCGGGACGTTGAGCGGTAACACGGCCGACAATCCGAACGGGAAACCGAACGACAGCGGCACGATCTTGGTTCGCGCCAACCGGGCCAGGGGGCCGAGGGCCTTGGCCACCGCCGTCCCGCGGGACAGGAACAACTGGGTCTCCTGCCCGCCGATCCCCACCATCGGCACGATGGGCACCCCGGCGTTGAGCGCGGCCTTCACATATCCGGTGCGGCCGCCGAAATCGATCCTGTTGGCCGCCAGCGTCGGGCGGTACACGTCGTAGTCGCCGCCGGGGAACACCACCACAACGCCACCCGAGCGCAGCGCCTCGTCGGCGTTCTCATGGTTGGCCCGGATGAAGCCGGTCTTTTTGAAGAAGTCCGCGGTCGGGCCGGTCATCAGCATGTCGTGGCTCAGCGTGTACACCGGGCGGTGGTAGCCGAACGTGTCGTAGAAACCGGTCGCGAACACCGGCACGTCCATCGGGAACAGGCCGCCGGAGTGGTTGGACACCACCAGCGCGCCGCCCTTGGGGAAGGTGTCCAGGCCGCGGACCTCGGCGCGGTGGTAGCCCTTGATCAGCGGCCGCAGCCAGCCCATGACGTTCTCGGTCAGGCCCGGATCCCATTTGGTGATCTCGGACGGGTCGATGTCGGTGGCGGCCACGGCTCCCCCTGGAGAGAATTGGAACGTGTTCTAGTTTTCGTATAGTACCCAGGTCACGTGCCATCCTGCCAAAACACGGGTTCGCCGTTGACCGCTATGCGTCGAGCGGATGCCGCCAGCGCAGCCGGTCGAAGCGCGCAAATCCGCGGTCGGCGCTCAACCAGACCGCGTTGTTCTCCATGGCGTAGGCCGCCAGGTAGGCATCCGCGACATCGTTTCCCTGCGCGTTGATGTCCTCGCACAGCTGCCGAAAGTGCGTCCAATGTCGCTCGCCCGCACGGAGCGTGAGGGCTGCGGGCGCCGCGATGAGGGCGTCGATCGCGTCCCATGCCTGTTGCGGGCTCACGGGTTCGGCGAAGATGCGGCGGTTGGTCATCACCCGGTGAAACCCGCTGAGTACGGCATCCGACAGGCCCAGCGGTTCGTCGCCATTGGTCAACCGCTCAAGCAGGGACCGGTAGGTGGCGTGCTCCGGGAGATCCACCCGGTGCGCGTAGACCAGCACGTTGACGTCAACGCACAGCATCGAGAGACGACCCCTCGTCCATCGCCTCGGCGACTGTGGAATTGAACGAGATGTCGATGCCGGGCCGCAGCCCACCGGCGCCCAGGGGTCGCACGGTGTAGGGCGGCCTGGCGTGGTGCGCGTCGGGATCGAGGCCGCGGCGCACCGCGTCCTCGAGGACGGCGGCCACCGTGCGTCCGGAGCGGGCGGCGCGCGCCTTCACCTCGCGATACAGATCGTCGTCGATGCGGATGGTGGTGCGCATAGTGGCATCTTAGTGCGGAGGGCCGACATAAAGATGCTGTCCCAGGTCAGCCGGCTGATGGTGCGGTCCGTTGACCTGCACGGCGGTTAAGGCGTCAGGATGGGCGGATGGCCACCGACCTCACCGCATACCTCGCGCGGATCGGCTTCGCCGGACCGGCGCGCGCCGACCTCGACACCCTGCACGGCATCGTCGCCGCCCACAACCGATCCATCCCGTTCGAGAACCTCGACCCGCTACTGGGTATCCCGGTGGCAGATCTGACCTTCGCGGCGCTGCACGACAAGCTGGTCGACCGCGGGCGCGGCGGGTACTGCTTCGAGCACAACGGGCTGCTCGGCTATGTCCTTGAGGAGTTGGGTTTCGAGGTCGACAGGTTGTCCGGCCGCGTGGTGTGGATGCAACCCCCCGACGCCCCGTTACACGCTCAGACCCACAACGTGCTGGCCGTGACCGTGCCCGGCGTCGACGGGCGTTACCTCGTCGATGTCGGATTCGGTGGGCAGACGCTGTCCTCGCCCATCCGCCTGGAAGCCGGCCCGGTGCAGCAGACCCGTCATGAGCCGTACCGGCTCCTCGACCACGACACCGGATATGTGCTGCAGGCCGACATTCGCGACGAATGGAAGCCGCTGTACACCTTCACCACCGCACCCCAGCCCCGTATCGATCTCGAAGTCGGAAGTTGGTATGTGTCAACGCATCCCGGCGGCATCTTTGTCACCGGACTGACCGTGGCGCTGATCACCGACGAGGCCAGGTTCAACCTGCGTGGCCGCAACCTGGCCATCCACCGCCGCGACGGCACCGAACGCGTTCGCTTCGAGACCGCCGCGCAGGTGCTCGACGCGCTGTCCGGTCGGTTCGGCATCGATCTCGCGGATCTCGGCGGCGATGTCGACGTCGAAGCCAGGGTCGACGAGGTGCTCGACGCCTGAGCCGAGCTCCGCGTGACCGCAGCAGGAAAAGTCATGTCCCCACCCGCGGCGGCCGAGCATACTCGGTGGGCGTGAGCGTGCAACCGAACGGGCGGGACCGGTTACGTGAGCTGCTCGACGCCGTCGTCGACGCCGGCAACAGCGGTGTCGGTGAAATGGCGCGCAGCAGCTACGCATCGGAGTTCCACTTCTCGCGTGAGGTGCGGCGGCTGACCGGCGAGGCGCCCGCGGCGCTGCGCCGCCGGGTCATGCTGGAGCGGGCGGCCTGGCGGCTGCGCCAGGGCCAGGGGGTCGCCGAGGTGGCCGCCGCCGAGGGATGGTCGTCGGCCGAGGTGTTCTCCCGTGCCTTCCGGCGCGGCTTCGGGGTGCCGCCGTCCCGCGCCGACGATGTCGGATTCCGATTGCCCGCGCCCAACGGCGTACATTTCCATCCGCCGCACTCGCTGTGGTGCGATGCCGACGGCTCCGGCGGGGGCGCAGGGCCGGACGTGGCCCAGTTCATGCTCGTTCACGATGTCGCCGACACCGACTATCTGATCGGCCGCGCCGGGTCGCTGACGGAAAGCCAATGGGCCCAGGAGATTTCTCCGGGTCAGACGGTGCTGAGCTGGGATGGACCGGAAGCCTGTGTTGGTGCGGTGCTCGACGCCATCGTATGGACCAAGCAGGTGTGGCTGGCCACCATCGAGGGGCACGACTTCCCGTCGCGGACCCGCTCGGCCACCGCGGCCGAGCTGACCGAACGCCATCGGGTCATCGGAAAGCGCTGGACCACACTGATTTCCGAATACTCGGCGGCGGGCCGGCTGGCCGACACCGTGATCGACGCGTTGTGCGATCCGCCGGAGTCGTTTCAGCTGTACGGCATCGTCGCGCACGTCCTCACCTTCTCGGCGCACCGGCGCGGGCTGGCGCGGGCGATGCTGGCCCGCCACGGCGTCGAAACCGATCAGGGTGATCCGCTGGAATGGATGAGGAGAGACTGAGCCGTGAAGACCGTCTACTACACCGCATCGAGCCTGGACGGCTACATCGTCGACGAGGCAGACAGCCTGGACTGGCTGACCTCGCGCGCGATCGACGCCGGCGGGCCGTTCGGCTACGACGCGTTCATCGACGATGTCGGCGCACTCGCGATGGGGGCGTCGACCTACGAGTGGATCGTGCAGAACCACCCCGACGATTGGATGTACGAGCAGCCGGCCTGGGTGCTGACCCACCGCCCGCAACTCGCGGTCGACCGCTATCCCGTGACGGTGTTCGCCGGCGACGTCACCGAGTTGCATCCGACCTTGGTCGCCGCGGCCGCCGACAAGGATGTCTGGGTGGTCGGGGGTGGGGACGTCGCGGCCCAGTTCGTGGCGGCGGATCTGATCGACGAGCTGATCGTCAGTTACGCACCGTGCACGCTGGGAGCCGGTTCACTGGTGCTGCCGGTCCGCTCGGAATGGGCGCTGGCGGAATCGGCGGTCAACGGGGACTTTGTGTGCGCCCGGTGGACCAGGCCTGCGGCCTGAGCCGAATCAGGCCGCCCGATCGAGCGGCAGCCGGGCCGGCCGCCGCAGCAGGGCGCGGGATCTGAGTGCGAATACCGAACGGCGCGGCGCCCACACCTGCCGGGTGAATCGTCGACCGGCGACGTTGAGTTCGATGACCCACATCGTGCACCGCCCTCCTGCTTGATCCGGCACGGCGTCCAGGCAACCGTCCTGTAGTGACCGAACGTCGACGAGCCAGAGGGTTATTCCACGAACACCGGGTTAACGGCTGTTGAACGGCGAAAAGCCCTCAAGAACCCGTGGTCCCTGAGGGCTTTCGCGACCGAAGGGCCGGTGTCAGCCGGCGTTCTCCAGTGCCACCAGCGCGGCAGCCACCGCGAAGTACTTGTTGGCGCCGAACTGCCGCACAGTCTTGATGTTGAACGCCTCTTCAAGGTGCTTGGCATCGGAATCGCTGACCCCCGCCAGCGCCGCCGGTGACGCATCCAGGATGTCCTTCAGCGGCTTGTCCTCGTAAGCCTTGTCGAGCGATTTGGCCAGGTCAACTGATACTGCCATCGGTTCCTCCCTGATTTCGTAGGCAGCGGATGTGCGAACCCACGCCACCCTAGTCCGCTTCGTTGGCCATTTGCTGGGGGTTCTCGGCCGAGCAGACATAAAACTGTCCACTTTCGCGTGAAAGTGGAC
>NZ_JBSFPX010000279.1:0-6832 GCF_053588415.1 Mycobacterium sp. NPDC003449 | reverse complement strand
CGGCTCCCAGGTCCATCACGCCGTCACCGACTGGGCCGACGGCGGCAACACCAACATCGACGAACTGGCCCTGGCCTGCGGACCCGACAACCGCCTGGTCCACACCGACGGCGGCTACACCACCACCATCAACGCACGCGGCGACGTCGAATGGCACCCACCACCACAACTCGACCACGGCCAACACCGCATCAACTACCACCACCGCCCCGAGCTGCTGCTCGCCCCGCCCGAGGACGCACCCGAGCCGGCGCCGGATCTGAACGTGAAGCCCAACTCGCGGCGCGCACCGGAACCGGACCTGAAGTGGGACTCACGGTCGGACACCGAGTGGGACCCGCAGCGGGACAATAACTTCCACGAGCCGCCCACCCCGATCCCGCCCAATGTGGACCATCTCTGGGACCCACAAGCGGTCGACCCGGGCCTTCCACCCGGCTGGATTCTGCTCGACCCCACTCCGCCGCCAGTCACCCCCCACCAGGACACACTCAACTACACCAACCCACAAGCACCCCAACCCACCGACCACCACGCACTCACAGGTAAGGGGGTACGCGGACCCTAACGATTGGCACACCCGGCGCCGACCCGCCCGGCCGCGTCCCACCAGCTGAGATCACGCTCGGCAGCCACCTCGACGAGCGCTGCCGCGACGATGGATGCCGGCACACGGTCGAGGACCACCAATCCGATCGCCGAGTGCGGTAGACCGGACCGCATGAGTAACACGCGTGTTCCCGGCGGCGTCGTGCACCGGCTGCCCGCCGACCTTCGCACCGCGCTGCTCGGCAATTCGGTGGCGCTGGCCGCCTGGCGGGACATCACCCCGCTGGCCCGCAACGAGTTCATCTGCTGGGTCGAGGACGCCAAACAGGACGCAACCCGGGACCGCCGGATCCGGCGCACCCAGGAGGAACTGGAAGAGGGCAAACGCAGGCCTTGCTGCTGGCCGGGCTGCAAACACCGGGAACGCACCGGAAGCTAGCCAGCCCGCGAGAGCGCCTGGCGGGCGTAGGCCCGCACATCGGCATCGCCGTCCTGCAGGGCGCCGGTCAGCGCGTCGCGTGCGGCCGATTCGGAATCCGCCCACAGGCTCAACGTCAGCACCGCGGCCTTGCGGACGTCGAGATGACGGTCGGTGAGCGCCAGGGACAGCGTGGGCACCGCGCGTTCGGGCCCGGCACCGGCCAGGGCCCGCGCCGCGCCCTGCCGGATCTGCCACGCCGATTCGGTCAACGCCTTCTCGACGGTGGTCACATCGCCGTCGTCGAGGCCGACGGCGCCCATGGAGGCCAACGCCGCCGCACGCACCAACGGGTCCGGATCGGTCAGCAGGGCCCGCACCGCGCCGGCCCCCGACCGCAGCGTCGCCAGGCCGTTGGCCGCGGCGATCCGAACCTCCCGGTTCTCGTCGCCGGTGGCCTGCCCCACCCCGGCGTCGTCGTCGACCGAGACCAGGGCCCGCACCGCTTCGATCCGCACCCGGTGGTCGGGGTCGGCCAGCGCCGCCCGGAACGCCGCCGCCGTGCCCACCCGCCGTGCGCTCAGCAGATACACCGCCACCGCACGCACCACGGCGTCCGGCGAATCCAGCCCCGCCGCGAACGCCTCGGGCCCCGGCAGCACCTCGACGAGTTCGCGGACGGCATCCGCCGTTTCCTGGCGCACCGCGGCGTCATCGTCGCCGAGCGCCCCGACCAGCGCCGCCTGATAGCCGTCGGGAAGGTGCTCGACCAGCGTGGCCACCGCGGTGCGCCGGACCCCGGCGTCCGGATCGGCGAGGAAGCCCGACAGCTCGGCCAGCGTGGGCTCCTCCATGGCGAGCACCGCGGCGATGCGCGGCGACGGCGGCTGGGCCGGCGTGTCATCGCGTACCCGGGACCGTTCGGCGGCAGGAGCCCGCCCACCGTGCAGATCCGGCGGAGTGACCGGGGTGACCGGCTGGTCGGACGGCAGATGGTCCAGCCCCGGCACCGGCACGAAATAGGCTGCGACGGGCCGCTTGACGAAGTGCATGGCACCGTCATCACCCTTGTAGAGGTTCAGGTGGTAGCGCCACTGTTCGTCGTCGCGGTCGGGCAGGTCGGCCCGGTCGTGGTAGAGCCCCCACCGCGACTCGGTGCGGGTCAGCGACGACCGTGCCGCCATCTCGGCACAGTCCCGGATGAACGACACCTCGGCGGCCCGCATCAGCTCGTGCGGTGTGCGGGCGCCGATCCCCTCGACCTCGGTGACCATCCGTTCGAAGGTCTGCACCGCGATCGACAGCTTGGTCGCCGTTTTCGGCGGGGCCACATAGTCGTTGACGAAGCGGCGCAGCTTGTACTCCACCTGTGGCTGGGGCGGGCCGTCCGGGTGACGCAACGGCCGGTAGATCAGTTCGTGCGCCTCGGCCAGCTGATCGGCCGGAAGATCCACCGGTGCTTGCACATCGGGCAGTGTCGACGCGGCGTGCTCACCGGCCAGGTCACCGTAGACGAACGCCCCGATCATGTAGTTGTGCGGGACGCACGCCAGATCGCCCGCGGCGTAGAGGCCGGGGACCGTGGTGCGGGCATGTTCGTCGACCCACACACCCGAGGCGGAATGCCCTGAGCACAAACCGATCTCGGAGATGTGCATCTCGATGTCGTGGGTGCGGTAATCGTGGCCCCGGTTGGCGTGGAAGGTCCCGCGGGTCGGCCGCTCGGTGGTGTGCAGGATGCCCTCCAGCGCCGTGAGGGTCTCATCGGGAAGGTGGGTGACCTTGAGGTAGATCGGCCCGCGCGCCGATTCGATCTCCTGTTTGACCTCGGCCATCATCTGGCCGGACCAGTAGTCGGAATCGACGAACCGCTCCCCCAGCGCGTTGACCTGATACCCGCCGAACGGGTTCGCGACATAGGCGCACGCCGGGCCGTTGTAATCCTTGATCAGCGGATTGACCTGGAAGCACTCGATTCCGGAGAGTTCGGCACCGGCGTGGTAGGCCATCGCGTAGCCGTCGCCGGCGTTGGTGGGATTCTCGTAGGTGCCGTACAGATACCCCGATGACGGCAGGCCCAGCCGGCCGCAGGCACCCGTCGACAGGATCACCGCCTTCGCCGCGACCGTGACGAACTCGCCGGTCCGGGTGTTGAACGCGGCCGCGCCCACGGCACGCCCGGTCGCCGGGTCGGTGAGCACCCGGACCGGCATGAACCGGTTCTCGATGCGGATCTTCTCCCGCATCGACCGCTGGCGCAGCACCCGGTACAACGCCTTCTTGACGTCCTTGCCCTCCGGCATCGGCAGCACGTAGGAGCCCGATCGGTGCACCCGGCGCACCGCGTACTCGCCGTGCTCGTCCTTCTCGAACTTGACGCCGTAGCGTTCCAGCCGCTGCACCATGGCGAAACCCCGGGTCGCGGTCTGATAGATGGTGCGCTGGTTGACGATTCCGTCGTTGGCCCTGGTGATCTCGGCGACGTAGTCCTCGGGTTCGGCCTTACCGGGGATGACGGCGTTGTTCACCCCGTCCATACCCATCGCCAGGGCTCCGGAGTGCCGCACATGGGCCTTCTCCAGCAACAGCACCCTGGCGCCGTGCTCGGCCGCGGTCAGTGCCGCCATCGTCCCGGCGGTGCCACCGCCGATGACCAGGACATCGCAGTCCAGCCGGATGGTTTCCGACAAGTCGGGGGCTGCGGTCAGTTCAGTCATGATTGCTCCAGTGCGGCAATGATTTCGGTGCGCAACGCCGAACGGGCGGTACCTTCGGTGCGCGGCTGCGGCACCTCGATCAGGGCCCGCAGCGGTTGGCCGGCCCGGCCGAGCACGGCGACCCGGTCGCCGAGCGCCAACGCCTCGTCGACGTCGTGGGTGACGAAGACGATGGTGGTCGGGTGCGCGCGCCAGGTGTCGATCAGCAGGCGCTGCATGGCGGCGCGGGTCTGGGTGTCGAGCGCGGCGAACGGCTCGTCCATCATCACCGCCCGCGGCGCACCGGCCAGCCCGCGGGCCAACTGAACCCGTTGACGCATACCGCCGGAAAGGTTTTTGGGCAGAAAGTCGGCGAACCCGGAAAGCCCGACCTCGGTGATCCAGCGGTCGGCCCGCTCCCGCCTGCCCTCCCGCGGCTGCCCGCGGTGACCATTGCGCGGCTCGCCGCGGAGTTGCAGGGCCAGTTCGATATTGGACCGCACCGTGCGCCACGGCAGCAGCGCACTGTCCTGGAACACCATCCCGCGGTCACGCGACGGCGCGGTGACCCGTTCACCGTCGGCCAGCACCCGGCCCGCGTCCGGGAGCAGCAGTCCGGTCAACGCCCGCAGCAGGGTCGACTTGCCGCATCCCGACGGTCCGGTGAGCACCAGGATCTCGCCGGGCTGCACCGTCAGGCTCAACCCGTCGATCACCGGAACACCGGTGTAGGACAACCGGACCGTGTCGAGCTCCAACCGCATTCCCGCGGTCAGCGCGGTGTCGGTGACGGGTGCGCTCATCGGTCGTTCTCCTCACCGCGCGGCAGCCACCGGGTGGCCCGGCGGCCGATGACCTCCACCGCGGTCGCGGTGGCGAAACCGAGGATCCCGATGGTGATGATGCCGACGAAAACATCGGGATAGTTGAGCACCGTGTACGCCTGCCAGGTGCGGTAGCCCACACCGAGCCGGCCCGAGATCATCTCGGCCGAGACCACGCAGATCCACGCCACGCCCATCCCCACCGAGAGCCCGCCGAACAGTCCCGGCAGGATGCCGGGCAGGACGACCCGGCGCAGCACGTCGAGGCGCCCGCCGCCGAGCGTGCGCACCGACTCCTCCCAGATCGTCGGCAGGGCCCGCACCGCGTGCCGCACACTGACCATGATCGGGAAATAGGCCGCCAGGAAGGTGATGAAGACGATGCCGGCCTCGTCGGTCGGGAACAGCAGGATCGCCACCGGAACCATGGCGATCGCCGGGATCGGCCGGGCCAGTTCGGTCAGCGGGCCGAACACATCGGCGAACAACGCCGAACGGCCGAGCAGGATGCCGGTGACCACGCCGACCACCGCCGCCAGCCCGAAACCGGTGAGGATCCGGATCAACGACTGGCCGAGATCCAGCCAATACTCCTGCGTCCCGACCCGATGGGCCAGCGCCGCAGCGATCTCGGTGACCGTTGGCAGCGTGTCGAACCGCAGCCCGAAGCGAACATCGTTGGCGGTCAACACCTGCCAGAGCCCGACCGCGACGACGACGGAGACCGACCGCAGTATCCGGCGGGGCCACACCGACCGCGAGCGCCGCGCGATGGCCGGTGCAGGGGCCTGGACGGCCAGGGCTGGTACGGCGTCGGTGGCGGTCATACCGCGCCCTCCAAAGCCTGCCGGTAGTCGACGACGGCACCGCCGGGGTGTGCCTTGGTGTAACGCCCGGCGCCGGCGGGGGTGCCGAAGGGCAGATAGTCCGCGCCGTCACGCACCCACACCGCCTTGTCGGCGAACCAGCGGGTGCCGAGCTCGGCGTCGGGGACATAGGCGGCCCGGACCTTCTGGCCGCGTCCCTCGGCCTCGCGGATCGCCTTGAGCAGGCAGGTGGGCGTGGCGGCCGCGGTGGTGGAATCGGTTCCGTCGAGCCACAGCTCACTCGCGGTGGCGGGATTGTCGACGGGGGTCCGGCACACCCGGTCGGTGCCGCTCAACGCCGAGGGGTTGGCGTTCGATCCGAGCGCCTTGTCGTAGTCCTGCCCTCGGTCCGAGAACGCCTTACGCAGCGGCCCGTCCTGCACGAAGCCCGCGACGTCGAGGTCGGCGAAGTTGTCGATCGACTTCAGGTAGGGCACATCACCTTTGAGCGCCTCGACCAGCGACGGCTTGAGGGTGGTGTCGAACGAGGTTCCGCCGGGGCCGTTGTAGAGGTAGACCACCTCCTGCGGCAATCCACTGTTGTCGGCCACGATGCGGGCGGCCTCAAGGGGTTTGGTGTTGAGGAAGTCGGTGGCATCGAGTTGGGCCTGCAGGAACGCGTCGAGCACCTCGGGGTGTTCGGCGGCGTAGGCCCGTCGCACCACGACACCGTGCAGCGTCGGATAGTCCAGCTCGGCACCGTCGTAGAGCAGCTTGGCCTTGTTCTGGTGGACCAGCAGGCCGGGCCAGGCGACGAACTGTGACAGTGCCTGAACCTGACCGGATTCCAGTGCCGAGGCCCCGACCTGCGGCTGCTGGTTGAGTACCTCGACAGCGGTCTTGGCGTCGATACCCGCCCGGTTCAGTGCCTGCACCAGCATTCCGTGGCCGGCCGAGCCCACACTCGCCGAGACCTTCTTGCCTGCCAGATCCTCGAGCGTGCGCGCCGGTGAGTTGGGGTCCACCACAACCATGTTCAGCGCACCCTTGGGGTTGTAGCCGGTGACCGACACGATCTCGGTCCTGGCCCGTTCGCCGGCCTGCGTCTTGGATCCGTTGATCAGCATCGGATAGTCACCCATCGAACCGATGTCGATCTTCTCGGCGACCATCTGCGCGGTGATCGGCGCACCGGTGTCGTAGTCCTGCCACATCACGTTGTACTTGGTGCCGGTGCTCGCGGTGATATCGGCCAACCGGCGTTCCAGATAACCCTGGGCCCGCAGCAGCGTTCCGGCGGTGACGGTATTGATGGTCTTGGACTGGTAGCCGACGACGACATCGACGGTGTCCGAGGATTTGGTGGCCTCGTCCAGCGAGCAACCCGCTGTGACCATGGTCAGCGCGGCGGTCAGAGCGATCAGGGCTGTTTTCACATCGGTCCTCTAGCGGATCAGATAGGGCCACAGATCGGAAGAGCACACCACTGAACACCAGACAAAACGACCTGAATCATCTCTTCAGACTTCTTCTGGTATA
>NZ_JBSFPX010000278.1:0-6905 GCF_053588415.1 Mycobacterium sp. NPDC003449 | reverse complement strand
CCAGGAACGAGTTGGTGAATCACCTGATCTATCCGATCCCCGACCCCGACCTGCCGTTCCTCGGAGTACACCTCAGCCCCACCATCGGCGGCGGACTCACCGTGGGCCCCAACGCTGTACTCGGCTTCGCCCGCGAGAAGTACGCAAAGCACAGCATCGACCTACGAGACGTTGCGGAGTTCGCGCGGTTCCCCGGTCTGTGGAAGGTCGCCCGAACCCACCTACGGACAGGCGTCCACGAGATGAAGAACTCCTTCTTCAAACGTGGCTACCTCGCCGAATGCCGTAAGTACTGTCCCGATCTCGGCCTCGAAGATCTCCTCCCCCATGAGGCCGGCATCCGTGCCCAGGCGGTACGCAGGGACGGGACACTGGTGCACGACTTCCTGCTCGAAACGACGGCGCGCACCATCCACGTCCTGAATGCTCCGTCGCCGGCAGCGACATCTGCCCTGCCGATCGGCGAGATGCTCGCCCGACAACTGTTCGACCAAGACCGGAACCCACGACCGGATCATCCAGAACGCAGACATCGGACGGCAAACGATTGACCAGCCGAAATCGCGGCGTACACGCCCCGATCCGCCCCGATTGGCTGGCCCTGGTCGACGAACCGCCGGCTGTCCCGCAGATCGCCATCGTCGATGCGCACCATCACCTGTGGGATCGTCCAGACAGTACATTCCTGCTCGACGAATACCTTGCGGACATCGACACGGTGCCGACGGTCGCCGCGACCGTGTACGCACAGTGTAAGTCGTACTACCTGACGGACGGCCCCGAAGAACTCAGACCCGTCGGCGAGGTGCGCTTCACCCGCGCCGTCGCCGAAGAGACGCGCCGGCGACGGCCAGATGGCCCGCGCATCTGCGAGGCCGTTGTGGCAGGAGCTGATCTGACGTTGGGGCACAACGTCGGCCGGGTACTCGATATCCTCGAGAATGAAGCCGATGGCCGTTTGCGCGGGGTGCGCAATCAGACAGCGTGGCACCCAGATCCCCGCGTCATCAGCTCTCCGCGCCCCTCAGGCCCAGAACGGCTGCGCGACAACAACTTCATTCAGGGATCCCGGGTTCTCGGACAGCGCGGTCTCACACTAGATGTCTGGGCATTCCACACCCAACTCGCCGAAGTGCGAGAGCTGGCGGCCGCATGCCCCGACACCGCTATCGTGATCGACCACTTCGGCGGCCCGCTGGGCACCGGACCCTACGCCGGTATCCGCGACACCGTGTACCAGGATTGGCTCGCCGATATGACGGCCCTGGCCGCTTATCCCAACGTGTTCCTCAAGCTTTCGGGAGCCGGATTGCGGGTCTTCGGTTTCGGATTCGACAACAACGACACTCCACCGACATCCGATGAGCTCTCGCGAGCAATTGCTCCGTTCTTCAAGACCTGTGTGGACCTGTTCGGCCCCTCACGCTGCATGCTCGCCAGCAACTTCCCCGTCGACAAAGGCATGTTCAGCTACCGCGTGCTGTGGAATGCCTTCGCCAAACTCGCCGCGCCCCTCACACTTACCGAGCAACGCCATCTGTTCCACTCCACCGCCCAAGAGGTCTACCGACTCGACCCGGCCAGCGCAGCTGTGATTCCCCGCTGACACAGCGAAACATGTTGGCGAGAGTCGATATCGCGGGTGCCAACGCCCCGATATCGGCGTGGGCCGGCAGTCCCCATCCTGCGGGGCGACCCTGATACGCAGGGGTGACGGACGATCAGGTGAGCCACGCACCGAGCCGGGCCGCCAACCAGCGCGGCTTCTGCAGCGGCGCGCCATGACCGCACCCGACAATGGTTTCGAAGCCAGCGTCGTCTCGGTCACGTGTCAGAAGGCGGGCCGACTCCGCCATGACCACCCGTTCCCGCTCGCCCACCAAAACCAGGGCCTTCCCGGCGAATAAGGCCCATTCGGGTGGCACCGTGAACCGTATGTTTTCACCCACCGACGTAAGAAGTGTGCGCGTCGAGAGCCGCTGGACCGTTCGAAAATAGTCAGGGAACAGTGCTGACGGGACGAAGAGTGCCTTCGCCTGCGCCCGGCCGAACCATTCGCTTTTCGCGAGCGGTGCCGCCAGTCGGAGCACTGCGAGGGTCGCCCAGGGCCATCGCGACGGTTTGGCTTGGGCGCTGATGATGCCGACCTTCGTGACCAGGTCGGGACGACGAACTGCAAGGAGCACGGCGAGTTGCGCGCCTAGTGAGAAACCGATGACCGCGACCGGCCGGTTCTCACAGCGCTCAAGGATCTGCGCGAGCGCATCAACTGTCTGATCGTGCGACCGGTAATCCATCTGGGCGCTGCGGTCGTGTCCCGGCAGATCCGGAACCAGGAATCGGTATCCGGGTCCCATCTCCTCGATCAGCGGTCGCCACATCCAGCCGGCAACTCCACCTCCGTGGAGCAACAACACCGGAGCTCTGTCACGCTCTCCGGCGTCGTCGACAACCACCTCCGGGAGCGGACGGGCGTTTTGGTGGCTCACGCGGTGGCCCAATCTTGTAATCGCTGAAGCCTCAGCCAGCCACACCACACCGCGCGCTGCTCACGAAACCGCTGTGACCATGCTGAACCAAACCCAACGATCTGCGCCGACATGTCCCCTATACGCCAAGGCTACGGCGTATGTAGCCTCGATCGGCTGGAAGGCCACCAAACCTGGCGCGAAAGCGGGGTCAGCGGCGGCCCTCGTCAGTGGCTGGGCCGGTGTCGTCATCCGCTGCATTCCCTCCAACTGCCCGGATATGCGCCGGCAGCCCCTGCGATGGGAAACCTGATCAGCGAGCATAGTGGTCACTTCTTCGGTCAGGGCAGGCGTGCAGTGCAAACCACCGAAGGAGTCATGGATGGAGTCTTCAACAATTTGTTGAGTATTACTCAACAAATTGTTGTAGCGTCGTCCGCGTCACACCTTGGAGGTCACGTTGCGCTCACCGCTGCCGGTCCGTGTCCGGTTATCCCTGCTGCTCGTCGGAGCTCTCGCCGCGGGCGTCACCGCCTGCGGCAACGGAGTCGGTGGCGACGCGACCGAATCATCGGCTGCCGGCGGCACCCAGACGGCGGCGATACCCGACAACGCCGGACTCATCGCCGCCGTACAGCCGGACCAGGCGCTCACCGCTGGACTCCCTCCCACGGTCGCGAAGTCCAAGACCATCCAGGTCGGCTCCAACATCCAGTCGGCGCCGAACAACTTCTACGGCGAAGACGGCCAGACGCCCATCGGTTTCGAGGTCGATCTCGCGAAGGCCATCGGCAGGAAGCTCGGCGTGGAAACGGCCCACCAAGACATGGCTTTCGGTTCGCTGATCACCAGCCTGCAGTCTGGACGCATCGACATGACGATGGCCGGAATGAACGACACCAAGGAACGTCAACAGCAGATCGACTTCGTCGACTACTTCTCCTCCGGTATCACCATCATGGTGCAGAAGGGCAACCCGCAGAGCAGCACCGGAGCAGACAGCCTGTGCGGCAAGAACGTTGCCGTCGTCCAGGGCACCAGCCACCAACGCTTCGCGGCCGCTCAGAGCGAAACGTGCGTCAAGCAGGGCAAGCCCGCCGTCACCGTGACGGCTACCGACAGCGACACCCAGAACCAGAATCAGCTCCGCACCGGCCGGGTTTCCGCGATTCTCAACGACCTCCCCAGCGCCGCCTACATCTCGCGCACCGCCGGCGACGGAAAGGTCTTCGAGGTCGTCCCGGGTGAACCCATCGACGGTGGCCCCTACGGTATCGGGTTTGCCAAGGACGATGTCGCCCTGCGTGATTCGGTCAACAAGGCGTTGGGCGAACTGATGGCCGACGGAACATACCTCAAGATCCTGCAGAGCTGGGGGGTCGAGCAGGGCGCGTTGAAGGAGTCCGCGGTCAATGGTGCCTGAGGCCGCCGCCCGCCCGGCACCGCTGGAGATCGTCCGGCTCCGGCACTGGGGGCGGTGGGTGAGTGGTGTCGTCATTCTGGCGCTTCTCGTCGCTGCATTCGGGGCGCTGTCCCAGGCGCAGATCGACTGGTCCTCGGTGCCCGGCTTCGTGGTGTACCGGGTAATGCTGGTGGGACTGTTGAACACCGTGCTGCTCGCGGTCATCGCGCAGACTGTCGCCATCGCGCTCGGGATCATCATCGCCCTGCTGCGCCGCAGCGCCAATCCCGTTGCCCGGTGGTTCGCCTCGGCCTACATCTGGCTGTTCCGCGGTCTGCCCGTCCTGCTGCAGATCCTCATCTGGTACAACTTGGCGCTCGTCATTCCGACCATCGCCATCCCGCTGCCCTTCGCCGGATATCTGCTCAACGAGCCCACCAACGTTCTCGTCAGCGCGTTCACCGCGGCACTACTCGGCCTGGCGCTCAACGAAAGCGCGTATATGGCCGAGATCGTGCGGGCCGGCTTGAACAGTGTCGACGCGGGACAAACCGAGGCGGCCAAGTCAATCGGCATGTCCCCGAGCCTCACCCTGCGCCGGGTGGTGCTCCCCCAGGCCATGCGGGTGATCATCCCGCCGACCGGCAACGACTTCATCGACATGCTCAAGGGCACCTCCATCGCGTCGGTGATCGGCGTGACCGAATTGCTGCACGCCTCCAACAACATCTCCTCCCACAACCTGCTGGTGATGGAAACCCTGTTCGCCGCGGCGATCTGGTACATGGTGGTGGTGACGATCGCCGGCGTCGGGCAGCACTACCTGGAGCGCACTTTCGGTACCGCCGAGCGCAGCGTCGCCGCCCGAACCGCCAAGGCGCTGCGAGCCATCCCGTTGACGAGGGGCGCCCGTGTCTGAACCATTGCTGCGGGCCGTCGGCGTGCGAAAGAGCTACGGCCACAACGAAGTCCTGCGAGGTGTCGACATCGAGGTGCATCGCGGTCAGGTGGTGTGCCTGCTCGGTCCGTCGGGTGCAGGCAAAAGCACCTTCCTTCGCTGCCTCAACCACCTGGAGCCCATCGACGAGGGCGAGGTGTGGGTGGACGGCGAGCCGATCGGGTTCCAGTTGCGCAACGGCAAGCTCTATGAGCTCCGGGAACGTGACGTCGCCAAGCAGCGGCGGCACATCGGGATGGTGTTCCAGCGGTTCAACCTGTTCGGCCACCGCACCGCGCTGGAGAACGTCATCGAAGGCCCGATCCGGGTGCTGGGCACCGATCCCGACATCGCCCGCAAAGAGGGCCTCGAACTGCTTGACCGGGTCGGGCTCGGCCAACGCGGTGCCGCCTATCCGGCGCAGCTGTCCGGCGGGCAGCAGCAGCGCGTCGCCATCGCCCGGTCCCTGGCGATGAAGCCGAAGCTGATGCTGTTCGACGAGCCGACCTCGGCATTGGATCCCGAGCTCGTCGGTGAGGTGCTCGCCGTGATGAACGCGCTGGCCGCCGACGGTATGACGATGGTCGTCGTCACCCACGAAATCGCGTTCGCCGCCGAGGCGGCCGACGACGTCGTCTTCATGGCCGACGGTGCGGTCGTGGAGACCGGACCGCCAGAACGCATCCTGAAGGCGCCCGAACACGAACGCACACGCCAGTTCCTGGCCCGGGTGCTCACATGACGCCGATCTCGCCGCGCTACCTACTGCAGTTCTCCGAGCCTGCCGGATACCTCGACTTCGCCCGCTTCGGACCACCGTCGCATGCCGTGCTGGACGCCACCGCCCGGCTGTTGGAGAAGGCGACGCACGCTGGACCGGCCACCGTCGACGAGTTGATGCGCGAGGAGACCCGCGCGAAGGCGGCCGCGGCCCGGCTGTGCCGAAGCGACGTCGATCATGTTGTGCTGCAACCACATACCAGTCTCGGCTTGATGCAGGCCGCATTCAACGCGACGGGCGGCACGGTACTGGTGTCGGCCGCCGAATTCCCGGCCAACACCTACCCGTGGGCCCGCGCCGAACAGGCGGGGCGGTTGACGGTCCGGCGTCTGCCCGGCGGCTACGTCACCGCCGACCGTATCGCCGACGCCCTCACCGAGGACGTCACGATCGTCTCGGTCAGCGCCGTCGACTACCGCACCGGGTACCGGGCCGATCTCGCGGCGCTGCGCGACGTCGTCGGCGACCGGATCCTCGTCGTCGACGGCATCCAGGGCTTCGGCGTGATCGACGCCCCGTGGGAGGTGGCCGACATCCTGGTCGTCGGTGGCCAGAAGTGGTTACGCGCAGGATGGGGAACGGGTTTCGCGGTGCTGTCGGACCGCGCCCTGGAGCGCATGGATCCGATCCTGTCGGGCTGGACGGGCGCGCGCGACCCCGGTCTGTTCGACGACGAGATCCACCCCGCCGACGCCACGGCGGCGGCCTGGTCGATCTCCAATCTCAGCCCGGTGACCTCCGGGGCCTTCGCCGCGGCGCTGGAGTTGGTCGAGGAGACCGGCGTCGGTGCCATCGCCGCCCATGTCGCCGACCGGGTGACCGAGCTCGAGGAGGTCCTGCTGTCGCGGGGCGCGGAGATCGTGTCCGCCCGCGAGCGGCGCGCGGGCATCGTGGCGTTCACCCTGCCGGAGTATCCTCCCGAGCAGATCGGTGCCGCCCTGACCGCGGCGGGTATCGCGGCAACCGTTCGGCCCGAACACATTCGGCTCTCGCCCCACGTGAGTACCACGTCGGAGACCGTCGACCGGCTGGGGGCGGCCCTGCTCGCGCTGACCCAGCCGAGACGTCCGGAAGCCGCGCCGGTTGCCGTCCCCTCGGGCGGCGCCACCCACGACCTGCTGGTGTCGCTGGTGCCGGCCGTCCACGGCTTGGCGGCCATGCTCGGCCCGGGCAACGAGGTCCTGCTGCACGACCTGTCGAAGTTGCCGGACTCGATCGCCGCCATCGCGGGCGACCTCACCCACCGCACCGTCGGTGGTCCGATGACCGACCTGCTGCTCGGACTGATCCGGAGGGGGACCACCCAAGACCTCATCA
>NZ_JBSFPX010000277.1:0-6937 GCF_053588415.1 Mycobacterium sp. NPDC003449 | reverse complement strand
CTGGGAAGCCCGTCGCGTTGGAAGGAATACTGTGATCCGCTACGCCGCCGTGATCGCCGTCGGCTACGTGCTTGGCGCGAAAGCCGGCCGCCGCCGCTACGAGCAGATCGCCAGCACCTATCGCGCGGTGACCGCCAATCCCGCGACGAAGGCGGTCATCGACGCCGGCCGGCGCCGGATCGCCAAACAGGTGTCACCCGATCCGCAATTCGCGACGCTCACCCCGATAGATGCGGAAACGTCGGTGCTCTCGATGGAAGACACCGAGAACACCGACGATTCGGTGCGGGCCAAGCCCCGCTGGTAGGGCCGGCCCGAGAAGTCAGCCCAGGCCCTGGTTGATGCTGGTGCCGGGCAGGAGCGGTCCGGTGCTCAATCCGGGGTTGCCGCTACCGGGCGCCCCGATCCCGATGGGCGGCAGACCGCCGCCCGCGGGCGTGCCGTTGGAGTACGACAGGCACCTGCCGTCCTCCTTGTTGCCGAACCAGGCCAGGCAGGGCGGGCCCGCGTTGAGGTCGGAGCCGGTCTGCGGGCCGGTGGCCGCGAAGACGGCGGGGACCGCGGCCGCTGCCACGGCGAACGCGCCCGCGGCGACGAACCGTCGCACCTTGATGCTGATCGATGTCACGAAGTCGCCCTTCTCAGCTGGCTCACATGATGGCGGCTCCACCTTATCGTGATGTGCACCGTCACGCAGTCAGGTCGTCGCCGCTGGCCTGTTCGAGCAGGCTGCGCCGGTAGGACTCCATCGCCACCAGGTCGCCGAACAGGGCGTGATATTCGTCCCCCTGCTCGACCGGCGACATCCGCTGCAGCTTGGACTTCACCTCGGCGATCTGGCGGCCCACCCAGACCTCCTGCAGACGGGCCAGCACGCTGCCGATGTAGCGCGGCAGTTTGTCGTCGTCCTCGACGTTGATGGCCTCCACACCGAGTTCGTTGACCAGGCCGGCCGCCGCCGGGGACGTGGTCTGCTCGCGGACCGCCTCGATCCACTGCGCACCGGTGACACCGGACGCCGTACCGCCCGAGGCCTGGATCGCGGTCCGGACCGCGGCATAGCCGGGATGGGTGAAGCTGTCCACGGTCAGCGAGTCGAAGACCGGCCCGGCCAGCGCCGGGTACTGCAAACCGGCCTTGAGCGCCTCACGCTGCGGCCACAGCGTGGGATCGGCCGGGTTGGGGCGTTGCACCGGCGGCGTCACCGCACGCGGTTGCGGCTGGGCGGCGCGCCGCCCGTTGCGGCGACCACCGCCCGCCTCCTCGCGGACCCGGCCGATCACCTGGGCCACATCGTCCCAGCCGACCCAACCGGCCAGCTGCCTGGCGTACTCGTCACGCAGGGTCGGATCCTTGATCCGGGCGGCCATCGGTACGCATCGACGCAGGGCCGACACCCGGCCCTCGGCGCTGTCGAGGTCGTATTCGGCCAGCGCGCTGCGAATGACGAACTCGAACAACGGGGTTCGCCGCGCGACCAGATCGCGCAGCGCGCCGTCACCGGAATGCAGCCGCAGATCGCAGGGATCCATCCCGTCGGCCGCGACCGCCACGAACGACTGCCCGGACAGGTTCTGCTCCCCCTCGAACGCCTTGACCGCGGCGGCCCGGCCGGCGGCGTCGCCGTCGAACACGTAGATCAGCTCGCCGCGGAAGAAGTTGTCGTCCATCATGAGTCGGCGCAACATCGAGAGGTGCTGTTCGCCGAAGGCGGTACCGCACGAGGCGACCGCGGTGGTCACCCCGGCCAGGTGCATGGACATCACATCGGTGTAGCCCTCGACGACGACGGCCTGATGTCCCTTGGCGATATCGCGTTTGGCCCGGTCCAGCCCGAACAGCACCTGCGATTTCTTGTACAGCACGGTCTCGGGGGTGTTGACGTATTTGGCCTGGTTCTGGTCGTCGTCGAACAGCCTGCGGGCACCGAATCCGATCGTCTCACCCGAGGACACCCGGATCGGCCACAGCAGCCTGCGATGGAACCGGTCCATCGGTCCGCGCTTACCCTCGCGGCTCAACCCGGCGGCTTCCAGCTCCTTGAACTCAAAACCCTTGCGGAGCAGATGCTTTGTCAGGGTGTCCCAACCCGGTGGGGCGAACCCGCAGCCGAACTGGGCGGCCGCGGCCGCATCGAAGTTGCGCTCGGTCAGGTATTTGCGCGCCTCGGCGGCCTCCTCGGACCTCAGCGCCTCGGCATAGAACTCCTGGGCCGCCGCGTTGGCCGCCAGCAACCGGCTACGGCTGCCCCGGTCGCGCTGCACGTTCGTGGTGGACCCGCCGGTGTAGGTGACGGTGTAGCCGACCCGGTCCGCCAGCAGCTCGACCGCCTCGACGAAGGTGACGTGTTCGATCTTCTGGATGAAGGCGTACACGTCGCCACCCTCACCGCAGCCGAAGCAGTGGAAGTGACCGTGGTTGGGGCGGACGTGAAACGACGGCGACTTCTCGTCGTGGAACGGGCACAGCCCCTTCATCGAGTCGGCGCCGGCCCGGCGCAGCTGAACGTAGTCGCCGACGACGTCTTCGATCCGGATCTTTTCACGGATGGCCGCGATATCGCGATCAGGAATCCGGCCGGCCACCGGATTAGTCTATGCGTGCGCGGAAGCGCCGTTGACCCGGTTTGCCACCGCTGCCGGAAAGGGAGGTGAACGGCGATGACGGCCGCCACAGAAGACACTGTCCGACCCGGCGGACGCCGAATCGCCCATGCCTGCTACGGGCCCCGCTCGGGAATGCCGGTCCTGTTCATCGCCGGTGCGGCATGCGGCCGGAAGATGTTGTTCGGACACCGGCACCTCGACAAACACCGAATTCGGCTGATTTCGGTCGACCGCCCTGGGATCGGTGCCTCCGACCCCGACCCGGACAAGACCTTCGATACGGTCGCCGCAGATCTCGCCGCGGTGATCGACACCGTCATCGGCTACCCGGTGCCGGTGGTCACCAACTCGCAGGGGGCACCGTTCGGACTCGCGCTCGCCACCACCGGGCGAGTGTCCGGGCTCGTGCTGGCATCACCGATCGACGATCTGGGCCATCCGCCGGTCACCGCACTGCTGTCCGCGGCACACCGCGAATTCGTCACGGCCATCGCGGCCGACCCCCGGGCGGCGACACAGGATCTCTGCGCCTACACCGCGACTGCCCTCTTCGACACGATCATGGCGGACTGCCCGCCGTCCGACCGCGCCGTCTACGACGATCCCGCGTTCCGCACGATGCTGCGCGCCGCGCTGTCCGACGGTTTCGCCCAGGGAGCGGCCGGATATGCCCGGGACACCGTGCTCGCCACCTCACCCTGGCCGGCGCATCTGCTGACTCCGGGTACCGACGTGCACGTGTTGTTCGGCAGCGACGACCGGGTGCACTCCCCTGACCTCGGCGCCAACCTCGCCGGCCGGATCGCCGGGGCCGACCGCACGATCGTCACCGACGTGGGCGGCGCACTGTTGTGGGCACGCGCGGAGATGGTCCTGGGCCTGCTTTCCGCGCAGCGCGGTTAATTGGCCAGAGGCCTCGGCGAACGCGCCTCGTGCACGCGTTCCAACCGGCTCTCGGTGTAGGAGGCGATCTGGTCGACCACCACGCGCAGCCGGGTCCCGTCGTCGGCGGCCGCCTCGAATTCGGCCGCGAACTGCGGGTCCAGGCTGCCCGGAGCCTGCGCCCACAGCGCCAGCGCCACCTCGTGGACCCGGGTGCGCTGATCGGCCTGGATCTGCAGATGCTGGTGATCGGACATGATGAACTGCAGCGCCAGCATCTTGAGCACCGCCACCTCGGCGCGCACCATGTCCGGCACCGCGAGGTCGGTGACGAAACGCCGCAGCGCCCCGCCACCCGCCACCGCCCTGGTCTCGGTGATCGCCGCGTTGGCGAACCGGCCGACCAGCTCACTGGTCAGCCGCTTGAGCGCGACCGAGGCCGCCACGGTGCCGTCGTAGCGCCCCACGTCGGCCACCACCGGCATCAGCGACAGGCGTTCGGCGGCGGCCAGCAGCTCGTCGTGCACCAGCGCCGGGAACGACCCGGCACCGAGCCGGGCCAGGGTGGCCGCCGCGTCGGGGTCGGCCAGCACCCGCAGATCGATCCGCCCGGAGATGACGCCGTCCTCGACGTCGTGCACCGAATAGGCGACGTCGTCGGCCCAGTCCATAACCTGCGCCTCCAGACACGGCCGCTCGGCCGGGGCCCCTTCGCGCACCCAGTCGGCGGCGGCGGAGTCGTCGGCGGGAAAACCGCCGTAGAAGCCGAACTTGCGGCGCTCCCCCTCGCGTTGCCACGGGTACTTGGTCACCGCGTCCAGTGCCGCCCTGGTCAGATTCAGACCTGCGGAACGCCCTTCGGAATCAAGGACTTTCGGCTCAAGGCGGGTCAGTATCCGGAAGTTCTGCGCGTTTCCCTCGAACCCGCCGAACGCCAGCGCGATCTCGTTGAGCGCGCGTTCGCCGTTGTGGCCGTAGGGCGGGTGCCCGATGTCGTGGGCCAGGCCGGCCAGGTCGACCAGGTCGGGGTCGCAGCCCAACCCGATCGCCATCCCGCGGCCGATCTGGGCCACCTCGAGCGAATGGGTCAGCCGGGTGCGGGGCGTCTCGCTCTGCCGGGGCCCCACCACCTGCGTCTTGTCGGCCAACCGCCGCAGGGCGGCACTGTGCAGGACCCTGGCCCGATCCCTGGCGAAGTCGGTGCGGTGCTCGGTGTCGGTCCCCGGCAGGACGGCAGCCTTGGCCGCCTCGACCACCAGACGTTGCCGGTCGAAGTCGTCATAGGGGTCGTTCCGATCTGCGTTCACCGAGGCACAGTCTGCCAGGACACGCCGAAGCCACCGCGCAGCACACTAGATTGACCGCCATGCGTATCGCCCGTCTGCTGCCCATGCTGCTCGCGATCCTGATCACCGGTCTACTGGCCGCCCCCGCGGCATCGGCCGAGCCACCGCTGCGGCTGGCCACGCAGCTCATCGACGATGCGGGCGTGCTGTCGGCTCCGCAACGCGACAACGTGCAGCGCGCCATGGACCGGCTCTACGACGACCGCCGGATCAAGCTCTGGGTGGTATTCGTCGAGACGTTCTCCGGCCAGAACCCGGTGGGCTGGGCGCAGAGCACCATGAGCCTCAGCGATTTCGGCGACGACGATGCCCTGTTGGCCGTCGCGACGGTCGATCGCGCATTCGCCTTCCAGGTACCCGACACCGCCCCCGACGGGGTCGCAGGCCGGGCCGAAGACATCCGGCGCGACAACATCGGACCGGCGCTGCGCCGCGACGACTGGGCCGGCGGGGCGACCGCGGCAGCCAACGCCCTCAACGCCGAGCCGCAGTCCCCGGCCGGCTCCGGCATGTCGTGGCCGGCGATGGTCGTCGCGATCGGCGTCGTGCTGGTGCTGCTCGGGCTGCTGTGGTGGTGGTCGCGGCGGCGACGCGCCAAGCGCCGCAAGGCCGAGTTCGAAGCCGCCAAGCGGGTGGACCCCACCGATCCGAGCGCTCTCGCCACCGTGCCCATCGACGCGCTCGACGACCTGTCCCGCTCGATCGTCGTCGACGTCGACAACGCGGTGCGTACCAGCGAATCCGAACTCGCGCTCGCGGTCGAGGAATTCGGCCCGACCCGGACCGAGCCGTTCAGCCGTGCCGTGGCGAACGCGAAAACCGCGTTGTCCCAAGCCTTCAGCGTGCGCCTCACCCTCGACGACGAGGTTCCCGAAACCCCGCTGCAGCGCCGCAATCTGCTCACCAAGGTGGTGGTTTCCGCGGCCAATGCCGACCGCGAGCTCGACACCCAGAGCCAGGCCTTCGAACAGTTACGCGATCTGGTGATCAACGCGCCCGCCCGGCTGGACACCATGACCCAGCAGTTGGTCGACCTGACCGCGCGGATGGGTCCGTCGCAGCAGACCCTTGACGGTCTGCACAAGCAGTTCGACGCCACCGCACTGAGTTCGGTGGCCGACAACGTCGACGGGGTCAGGGAGCGGCTGGCGTTCGCCGACCGCAACATCACCGGCGCCCGCGATCTGGTGTCCCGGCCGGCCAATGACCAGACCGGGCTGGTGGACGCGGTGCGGGCCGCCGAATCCGCACTCAGCCAGGCCCGCACCCTGCTGGACGCGGTGGACAGCGCGGCCACCGACATCAACCGTGCGCTGGCCGGGCTTCCGGCCGCCATCGCCGATATCGAGGCCGGTGTCGACCAGGCGAATTCGCTGCTGGCAGAAGCCGATACGCCGCAAGCGGATAAGCTCACCGCCGCCCGCGACGCGGCGGCCGAGGCAGCGGGCGACGCCAAGGCCAGGGGCGAGGCGGATCCGCTGGGCACCTTCACCCGGCTGACCCAGGCCGACGCCGCCCTGGACCAGCTGCTGGCCAGCGTGCACGAGCAGCGCGAGGCCGCCGAACGGCTGGCCCGCACGCTCGAACAGGCGCTGTTCACCGCGCAGTCCCGGATCAAGGCGGTGTCGGACTTCATCGAGACCCGGCGCGGCAGTATCGGCCCCGAGGCTCGCACCCGGCTCGCCGAGGCGAACCGGCAGCTTGAGGCGGCACAGGCCAAACAGGCCGGTGACCCGAACGAGGCCATCGCGCACGCCAATGGGGCGTCGACGCTGGCCGCGCAGGCCCAGGGGCTGGCCAACGACGATGTGCGCTCGGCTCAGCGCTCCTACTCCTCGCAGTACGGCGGCGGATCGGATATGGGCGCGGTGTTGGGCGGCATCATCATCGGCAACGTGCTGCGCGGCGGATTCAGCGGTGGCGGCGGGTTCGGCGGTGGATTCGGGGGCGGCTTCGGGGGTGGTCGAGGCATGGGCAGGCCTACCTCCTACGGCGGTGCGTCGCACTCGTCGGGCCGCAGTTACAGCGGTGGCGGCGGCCGGTTCTGACCGCCCCCTATCTCCGCGAGCAGACACTGGGGTACCCGGGAATGCGCATTCCGGG
>NZ_JBSFPX010000276.1:0-6963 GCF_053588415.1 Mycobacterium sp. NPDC003449 | reverse complement strand
CAAGCACCTGCACGGGCGTGCCTTCGCGGGCAATGTCCTCCAGTGGTTGCCGGAACGCCTGTCCGTCCGCCGAGGCCACCAGCACCGCTGCCGGTGTCACCAAGGCAGACTTCCTGAGCAAGAAGGGCAAGCAGACCGAGGTCTTCTGCCGGTTCTCCACCGTGCTGGGCTCGCGCGGTTCGGCCGACACCGTCCGTGACACCCGTGGCTTTGCGGTGAAGTTCTACACCGACGAGGGCAACTTCGATCTCGTCGGCAACAACATGCCGGTGTTCTTCATCCAGGACGGCATCAAGTTCCCCGACATCATCCACGCCGGCAAGCCCCATCCGGATCGAGAGATCCCGCAGGCACAGTCGGCGCACGACACCTTCTGGGACTTCGTGTCGCTGCACACCGAAGCCACCCACCACGTGTTCTGGAACATGAGTGACCGCGGCATCCCCCGGTCCTTCCGCACCATGGAGGGATTCGGCGTACACACCTTCCGCCTGGTCGACGCCAAGGGCGAGACCAGCCTGGTGAAGTTCCACTGGAAGCCGATCGCCGGGGTGCACTCGCTGCTCTGGGAAGAAGCGCAGATCACCGCCGGGGTGGACCCGGACTTTCACCGGCGCGACATGGCCGACGGCATCGAGGCCGGCGCCCCACTGGAATACGAACTCGGCATCCAGGTGATGCCGGACGACGGCACGGACTCGTTTCAGGGCATCGACCTGCTGGACCCGACCAAGATCGTGCCCGAGGAACTGGTTCCGGTGCAGTTGATCGGCAAGCTCACGCTGGACCGTAACCCCACCAACTTCTTCGCCGAGACCGAACAGGTGGCATTTCACACCGGCAACCTGGTGCCCGGTATCGAGGTCACCAACGATCCGCTCATGCAAGCCCGGCTGTTCTCCTATCTGGACACCCAGCTCACCCGCCTGGGCGGACCGAACTTCACCCAGTTGCCGATCAACCGACCGCACTGCCCGGTCAACGACATGCTGCGCGACGGCATGCATCAGACTGCGGTACACACCGGCCAGGCGCCGTACCGGCCCAACAGCATCGACGGTGGGGAACCCTTGGTCGCCGACCCCGACGAAGGCGCCTACGTCCCCACCCCACGGGCCGTGGACGGCCCCGTCGAGCGCGCCCAACCGGCATCGTTCGACGATCACTTCAGCCAGGCAGCGATGTTCTACCGCAGCCTGACCAAGATCGAGCAGGACCACCTCGCCGATGCGTTCACCTTCGAACTCGGCAAGTGCTACGAGCAGGCCATCAAGGAACGCGAGCTTGGCGTGCTCGCCAACGTCGACACCGAACTGTGCCAGACCGTGGCCGCCCGTCTGGGTCTGCCCGCGCCGAAGGGCAACCCGCCCAAGGACGTTCTCATCTCACCGGCGTTGTCCCAGATCGTGACCGAACCCGGACCGGCGGCCGGCCGCAAGATCGCGGTGATCGCGGATGCGAATTCGGATCTGGCCGCAATCGCGACGCTGGCGAAGTCTCTGGACAAACTGGGCGTGCAGGCGTTGGTGGTCGCCCCACACGGCGGCACCCTCAAATCAGGGCGGCGATCGGTGGTGGTGGAACGCACGTTCGCCACGGCTCGCTCGATCGAATTCGACGCCGCCGTCGTCGCGGCGGGTACGGCACCGACCAACGACATCCGGGCCATCGTGTTGTTGCAGGAACTACTGCGTCACTGCAAGGCACTGGGCGCATGGGGTGACGGAGTTGCTCAGCTCGACGCCGCGGGTATCGACCGCACCCTGCCGGGCGTGTTGCTGGCCAGTGAGGCAGACAAGGCGTTCACCGCCGACCTGGTGGCCGCTCTCGGTCTGCACCGGGTATGGGACCGCGCCGACATCGTCACGGCCTCAGCCATTCCACCGTCGAAAAACGCCCTGCCACCTTCGGTCTCGGGCAAGCGGTCCCCCGCCAAGAAAGCAGCGCGGCGCGCCCGCGCAAAGTAAGCCGCTGCCGTTCGGCTGTGACCGACCAGAACAGCCGTTTGAACAGCGGCGACAGCGGGCATTAACCACAGGCAGTGTTGACCCTTCACCGTTGAGAGGCCGATGTGACAACCGCATACAACCCGGAGTCCCACCCGATCGGCACGATTGTCGTGGCAGATGGTGTCTACGCCCCGCAAGAAGATTCTCAGCTGTTGATCGATGTGATGGAAAAGGCCGGCCTGGCGGTAGGCCGGACCGTTGCCGACCTGTGCACCGGTAGCGGCGTGGTGGCCATCAATGCGGCCGCCCAGGGAGCGTCGGCCGTCGCGGCCTTCGATATCTGCCAGCGGGCCGTGCGGTGCGCCCGGTCCAACGTCTTGGCGCACAACGCCGCCGTCGACGTGCACCTGGGGTCCTGGGCCCAGGCCGCAGAGTTCGGCCCGTTCGACCTGATCACCTGCAACCCGCCGTATGTTCCGCACGACCCGGACGACGCGGCACTGTCGACAGTGACCGGCTCGGCGCGGGCATGGGACGCCGGACACGACGGGCGAATGGTCCTGGACCCGCTGTGCGCGGCGGCGCCAGACCTGCTCGCCGACGGCGGCAGCCTGCTGCTGGTCCAATCCGAATTCGCCAACCCTCGCAAGACGCTGGCCGATCTGTCGGCCGCCGGCCTGGACGCCGATATCGTTGCCTGGCAGTGGATTCCGTTCGGCCCAGTGCTGACCTCTCGAGCGGAGTGGCTAGAGGAGACCGGGCGCCTTGAGCCTGGCCGACGCGAGGAGGAACTACTCGTGATCCGCGCGGACAAGCCATGAGTGGCACCGACCGCCGCATTGTGCGGCCGGTGCCAGGGGGCCCTGTGATGGTGCAGGGCCCCGTTCGAATCGAGATGCCGGACGGCACGGTGGTGGAATCCGACCGCTTCATGGTGGCCATCTGCGCATGCCGGCGCAGCAAGGATTATCCGCTGTGCGACACCAGCCACCGGCGCCGATGCCGGGTGAACGGCAGCGGCACCAGCGCCGATGACTCAGCTCAGCGGACGGCGTAGCGAGTACCGACCTTCGGCCCACCGCCCCATCATGTGATCGGCCAGCCGGTCCTCCACCAGGGCGTGGGCTCGAATCCCGAACACCACATCCGTGTCCAGGTGAGGCTCGCGCGCCACCAGATCGCCCACCACGTCGGTGCGCACCACCTGCTCGTGCACGGCGTCGGCTTCCACGTGCTCGGCGTAGAACCCAACGCACTCCTGCGGAGCACCGAGGCGCTGCAAGGCCTCCACCAGCCGCCGCGAACCCGGCGAAGAGGTGATCTCGGTGGAGGCGAAGTGCCCGATCGCCGCGCCCCGCAGCTTGCGATGCAGACCGAACAGCGACATCAGATTCACCGCGGCCAGCGATTCGGCCGGCACGTTGTCGATATAGCCGAGATAGCTCGAATCCAGGCCGGCAGCATCCATCAAGTCGGCGAACAACTGCTGATGCAACCGCGGCCCGCGGCCGCCGCCGAACTCATCGAATTCCACCGCGACAAACGACGCTTTGGCCTGACCTGTCAGCCGCGGGATGGCCCAGGCGTGCGGATCGCCCTCTTTGAGGTGATACAGCGAGCGGTGCACGAAGTACTCGAGCATCTGCTCCCAGGTTCCCTTGTCGCGCAGGTGATATGACAGACCTTCACCATCGACCGGCTCGATCGAGATCTTCTCCATCTCGGCCAGCGCCGTGTCGTCGGGCTGGATCTCGCCGACGCCGCGCCGCACCTCCGTCAGGAACTCCCGCTCCAACTTCCCACGCAAATGCAGCAGGCCGGCATCCCACTCCCAGCCGGGGTCCACGCCGGCGAAACCGCGGTAGTGCAGCTCGTAGCAGACATAGAGGGCCAGGTGCAGATCGAGTCCGAACGGGTCGGAGTCGGCAAGCGACGCCTCGACGCGAGACAGCTGGTTACAGGGCGCCCGCTCACCCAACAATCTGATCACCGCAGCCGACAACGGGCCACGGGGGTCTGGCAGCGTGGGATCGATAAGGATCGGCGCAGAAGTCACGGCGCTATACGTACCCAGATCAGCGGCGGAGTAATCGGGATGCTCGGGCGGTTGCCGGGCATTCGGCGGAACATCGGGGAAATCGCCGACAGCAGTGTGAACCGCGTCGCAGCCGACTGGGCTGCCGTTTACTACGGCACCGTTTGGGCAATCCTGCTGGCGCTTGGAGAGGTCGGTCGAGGCCTCGTGGAACCCGCCAAACGAAAGGCAGACATGACCGAGAAGAACTCAGGTCCTGAAGAAGGCATCAAGGCCGTCGTCGAAGACGTCAAGGGCAAGGCCAAGGAAGCTGTAGGTACGGTGACCGGTCGCGACGATCTGGTAAGCGAGGGTAAAGCTCAGCAAGACAAGGCCGATGCTCAAAAGGACGTCGCGAAGAAGGAGGCCGAGGCGGAGTCGGCACGGGCCGGAGCCAAGGCGGCCGAGAAGCGGCAAGAGGCTTACCAGCGACCGTAATTCGGGCGTGTTTGAGATAGCCCAGCCCCCTGCGGGTTGGGCTATCTCTCGCCCGGAGCTTGACGAGTTGTCGATCAGGCTTGTCTGTTGATCAATGCCAAGAGCTTGAGAGGCGCGGCAGCGACGAGGACCGCGACGAGAGCCGAGAGTGTCAGCCCCAAGAACGCTGCCGTGAGCGTTATATACATGGCAGTTTGCAGCCGCTCTACACCACCACTCATGAAGCAACCTTTACGGACGAACTGACGCTCTTGCGGTGCGCTCTCGTCGCGCACAACGCAGACCTTAGGCCGCGCGCCGACGAGGCCGGGGCTACGTTATGTAACGAACTCACCCGAATCATTGACACTCTGACGCCGGGTTGTCGGACAGAAGTCCCTCGGAAAGCCAGTCAACGGACCTCGGTCAAGCGCAGGATCAGGGCAACCGCGTCCTCCGCCTGGCCGGCTGGAGTCAGGACTTCCCGCAAGAGCAGCCCACGCAGCGCGGCGACGGCCACGGTGGCCATATTCAGCGCCTCCTCGGCGTCGTGGCCGTCGCGTTCCGCGAGCGATGCCAGCATCATTGTCAGGTCGTCGAGCGAGTCGATGAACTCACGAAAGTCCCCTGGGCTGTATGCGGCAAGTCCTACGACGTGAAAGAACCCGCGGATACGCGACAGCCGCTCCGGGCGAGTGTAGGCCTGCCAGATCGCCGCGACGAGATCGCCGAAGGTGCCGTGCTGGGCGGTCTCGAAAAACACCCCGTTGTCACGAGATCGCTGCGCCTTGAGCATCGCCGCCAAGACGCCCGAGAGCGACCCGAAGTGGTACCGCAGCAGGGCGTGGCTGGTCTCGGCCCGGGCGGCGACCTCACGCAGCGACATCTTCGGCGACGGAAGCGACTCCCCGAAGGCCGCTAGAAGCCTCGCCAGAAGGCGCTCGCGTGCGTCGCCGTTGGCTTCCGCGCTTGACAAGGTCACTCCGACACCTTATCCATTGGATAACCTTTTTCCAATGGATAAATCCCCGCTGAGTGCGCCGCGGCGCGCCGGCCAAGTAGTGAAGGACCTGTGATGAGCGCCATGTGGCACGGCTGTCTCGCGGACACCGACTACTTCGAGATGCGTTCCATCGGTGGGCATGACTACGGCATCTGGGTTACCACGCCACCCGACTACGACCGCGCCACAACACAAGCGCCCATCGTGTACGTGCTCGACGGCAACTTTGCCGTGGGCCTGACGGCTCCGCTGATCGTCACCCAGATAGATCCCATGCAGCAGATCCAGCCCTACATCCAGGTCAGCGTCGGGTACGCGGGTGAGGAAGCACAGGACTGGGACCGGCTGCGCAACAGAGACTTCGTGCCACCCGGCGAGCCCATCGCCAAGGAACTCATCGACGCCCTGGAGCTGGGAGTGGAAATGGGCGCGAGGACACGCGAAGAAGCTGACGCCTACCTCGCCGAACTGCGCGACACCCACGCCGATGATTTTCTGGGATTCCTTACCGCGGAACTACATCCGCGGATCGCACACGACTACGGCACTGCCGCAAGCGGCCACGGACTTTTCGGCTACTCCTACGGCGGACTTTTCGCTCTCTACACCTGGCTCACCGGCAGCACCCTCTTCGAGAGCATCGGAGCCGGTAGCCCCGGCGTGATCGGTGAAGACAGTCAAATCTTCACCCAGCTCCACCAGCTTGGCGACACCCGCCCCGCCACCAAACTTCACGTAACCCTCAACGACAGAGAGCTTCTCGGAGACCTGGCCGTCTACCAAAGCCTCGCGAAAAACACGGCCACCGTCCTTCATCGCCTCAAGTCTCGCAACAAGTCGGTCACCAGCGAGATCCTGCGCGAGACGCACGTGACCGGCCTGCAAGCGTCGTTCCTCAGCTACCTCAGGGCCTGCCGCACCCGGTAACGCGAAGCCCATCCTCGCTTCTCCGGACCCAAAAGCGCTGCCACGGAGCGCAACTGAGCAACTGCGAAGCGGGGTAACGCGATCATTTCGTTTCCTCGACGAGCTTCTCCAGAAGCGGTGTCAGCCTGAAGTCGACGAGCTTCCGCATGACCAGCGAGGTGTTGGTCTGTTCAACACCTTCGATGTCGAGTATCCGGCCAGCCGCCCGGTAGAGATCGTCTGCGTCGCGAGCGACCACGTGAATCAACAGGTCTGTAACACCGCCGAGTCCCTGCACTTCGACGACTTCGGGAACCTGCTCGAGCGCTCGCGCGATAGCAGCGAGCTTGCGCTGCGTGACGCGCGTCAGGATGAACGCCGTCAATGGGTAACCCAGTGCGCCGGGATCGATGCGTCGCTCGAACGAGCGAAGGGTGCCTTCTCGTTCCAATTTGTTGATGCGTTCCTGGACCGTGTTGCGCGAGAGCCGGGTTTTGTCGGCCAATGCGATCACGGTGGCCCGCGGATCGTCGTTGAGAGCCTTGAGGATCCGAGCATCTAACCTCGATTTTTCGCCGGGGTTGGCGATGGCGTGCTGCGGTCGCGTGGTGGGC
>NZ_JBSFPX010000275.1:0-7055 GCF_053588415.1 Mycobacterium sp. NPDC003449 | reverse complement strand
CGAGACAATCGGCGACCTGCTGTTCGTCAAGCCTCTGGCTGACCGCGTCGGCGACGACATCGTGCTCACGGCCGAGATGGGCGGCACCGTACTCGTGGTTGCGGTCGCTGGCCGACTGTTCGGCGCGCACCCGGTCGACACTGCGGCGTTGGGTCAGCGTCATCAGCCATCCGATCGGGCTCGCCAGCGCGGGGTTGTACTGGCGGGCCGCTGACGTCCACACCTGCAGATAAACCTCTTGCGTGACCTCCTCGGCCAGGGTCGGGTTGCGCACGATCCGCGAGGATAGACCGAATACGCGCGCGCAGGTCAGGTCGTAGAACTCGGTGAAGGCGTCGCGGTCGCCGGCGCCGATCGCGCCGAGCCGTTCGGCCAGCCCGGCAACCCGCCCCTGGGGTGGGACAGAACCCGGTGCCGGGGCATCGGTGTCGTTGCCGCGATCGGGACCGCGGGGGATGTCCATGTCGGGATCTTTGCATATCCTTGGCGGACTTCCCTCGGATAACGGCGTCTTCTGTTGGGTCACGACCCGACGCTGCGGTCGAGAATGAACTGGTGGACATCGAGGTATCCGGAGGCGAACCCGGCTTCGGAGTAAGCCAGGTAGAACCGCCACATCCGACGAAAGACCCTGTCGAAACCCAAAGCGTCGGCACCGGGGGCGTGGGCGGTGAATTGTTGCAGCCAGAGTCGCAGCGTGTGTGCGTAGTGGGGGCCGAATGAGTACTGATCGACGATGCGCAATCCGGTGCGGCCCGCGATGATCTGCTCAAGCAGGTCCACCGACGGCAGGAATCCGCCCGGGAAGATGTACTTGTGGACCCACGTGTAGGTGTTGCGGGTGGCGCGCATCCGGCGATGCGGCATCGTGATGGCCTGCAGGGCGATACGTCCCCCCTCGTCGAGCAGACGGTCGAGGGCCTGGAAGTAGGCGGGCAGGTAACGGTGGCCCACGGCCTCGATCATTTCGACCGAGACGATTGCGTCGTACTGACCGCGCACGTCGCGGTAGTCGCACAACTCGACGGTGACCCGGTCCGATACGCCGGCGGCGGCGATGCGCCGGCGGGCGAGTAGTTGCTGTTCTCGCGAGAGGGTGATCGTGTGTACCCGCGCGCCACGGCGTGCGGCGCGGATTGCCAATTCCCCCCAACCGGTACCGATTTCGAGCAGCCGGGTGCTCGAACCGACGCCTGCGCCATCGAGCAGGCGGTCGATCTTGCGTCGTTGCGCTTCGGCGAGGTCCTCGCAGTCCGGTGCGGGAGCGGCGGCGGCGAACAGTGCCGACGAGTACGTCATGGTGTCGTCGAGGAACAGGCTGAAGAACTCGTTGGACAGGTCGTAGTGGTGGGCGATGTTGGCCCGGGCGCCGGCGCGGGTGCCGCGGTGGCTGCGCGGCACCCGCGGCATGCAGATTGCCCGCAAACGGTGCAGTGACGCAGGTACGAGGGTGTCGATTCGGGAGGCCATGGCGGTCAGAACCGCGGTGAGGTCGGGCGATGACCAGTCGCCGGCCATGTAGGCCTCTCCGAATCCGATCAGACCACCGGCGGCGAGGCGGGCAAAGAAGTCGTCGGGGCGGTGCAGCAGCATCCGTGGCAAGGGCCTACCCGCAGTCGACGCACCCGACACCGTGCCGTCGGGGTGTTCCAGCCGCACCGGTAGCTCACGTGCCGCCGCGCGGAACAATGCCGCCGCGATGGGGGCCCCGATAACCGCGCGGGGGCCGCGAGGGGCGCGGTCGATCGCGCTCCACCGCGTCGGTGGGCTCGGTGTGTGAGCAGCGGTCTGGTTGAGGGTCATTGGATTCCTTTCTGGGTTCGAGCAACGATTGGTAGACCGCGCGCCCACAGGCGTATGCCCTGCCAACGAATGTGCAGCGCCACCAGCAGCGGGGCCATCGGCGTCACCACCAGTGCCCGCAGTACGGCCGTCGTATCGGCCGGGTAGGCCGGTCCGGCCATCGCGGCGGTGAACACGTTGGCGCCGTCAGTGTTTCGCAACGTGATCGCGACATCGAGCCATCGGTCGGGTACGGGAACATGCAGTTGGTATTCGCCGCTCACCGCGTTGAAGGGGGACACGTAGAACTCTTTGGGCACCGTGGCGTGGCCATTGCGATCGGTTCGTAGCAGGTAGCGGTGCCGACCGCCGTAAGTGTTGTGCACCTCGGCGACCACACAGGCCAGGGTGCCGGTGCGGTCGTGGCACCAATACAGGGTCAGCGGGTTGAACACGAATCCCAGGACACGGGCGTTGGCGAGCATCAGGACCCGGCCCCCGTGCAGAGTGATCCCGTGGTCGAGGAGATAGGCATCGATGTTGTCCCGAAGTCGGCGGTGCGGGGCGCCGAGGTGGTCGGAGGACCGGAACTGGGCAAACGGCCGCAGCGGGCGCGGCAGTCGAGGTAGCTCGTCGAGGTCGACCAGCCAGCTGTAACTCCGGTAGCTGAACACGTGCCGGATTGGCCACCGGCGGACATGGCGGATGTGGGTCCGAACGATTCGGGGCGCGGTCACACCGCACTCCTGACTGTCGGTCGAAGCGGCGGTAGCGGGTCGGTCCACCTGCCGCCGAGTCGTTGCGCGGCAAGTACACCCGACAGCGCGCCGTCCTCGTGGAAACCCCATCCGTGATAGGCGCCGGCGAAGGCGAGCCGCTGATCGCCCAACTCGTGCAGGCGCCGCTGTGCGGCCAGGAAACGCGGTGTGTACTGCGGGTGCTCGTAGACCATGGTCGCCTCCACAGCACCGGGGTCGACGCACTCGCCGTCGCCGAGCGAAACCACAAACTGTCGGTCGGTCGCCCTGCCGAGTCGTTGCAGGCGGTTGAGGTCGTAGCTGACCAGGACCTGGTCCGGGCGTGAGTTGCAGGCCGACAGCCGGTAGTTCCACGATGCCCGGGCGCCGCGTCGAGTCGGGAGCACCGAGGTATCGGTGTGGAGCACAGTGGGATTCACCGAGTACTCCAGACTGCCCAGAATCTCAGCTTCGGCGCCGGTTGGGCGGTCGAGCATCGCCAACGCCTGGTTCGGGTGCGTGGCGATAATGGCGGCATCAAACTGCTCGACGCGGTCCGCGGCGTCGCGCACCGTCACCCCCGACTCAGCGCGAACTACGCTGCGCACCGGTACTCCGCTGCGCACCGAGTGGAGCCGGGCGGTGATCGCGTCGACATACCGGGCCGAGCCTCCGGTGACGGTGCGCCACTTCGGTGATCCGAACACCGTCAGCATGCCGTGGTGATCAAGGAATGCCAGTAGATATCCGACCGGGTAGTCGAGTGCCACATCCGGCGGGCACGACCACACCGCCGCCACCAACGGCACCATGAAATGTGCCGTGAAGTACCGGGAGATCCGTGTGTCCGCGAGGAATTCGCCAAGCGTGCGCCTGCCGTCGTCGTCCCGTGCGAGCTCGGCGCGGGCCAGCCGGTGAAACCGGGTGACCTCGGCGAGCATCCGTATGTAGGGGCCGCGTATGAGCGCGGAAGGTTGAGCGAACAGACCACCCAGGCCTTTGGCGCCGGCGTACTCCAGGCCGCAGCCATCGCAACGCACTGACATCGACATGTCCGATTCCTGAGTAGCGATGCCGAGCTCAGAGAAGAGCCGGATCAGGGTCGGGTAGGTGCGGTCGTTGTGCACGATGAATCCGGAGTCAACGCCGACCGTGTCGACTTCACCGCGACGGGCCTGCAACTGATGTGTGTGAGCATGCCCGCCGCAGCGTGGCTGCGCCTCGAACAGGGTGACCTCGGCGTCCCGAGTCAGTATCCACGCGGCAGTCAATCCCGCCACGCCGCTTCCGATCACTGCAACCCGCCGTACGGCCGACCTCGGTACTGTTTCTGTCACACCAGGGGTTCGGCGCCGCCTCGACTACGGATGGGTCAGTTGACCACGCGATATCGGTCTCGCCGCTTCTCGCCCGCGTTCCGGAATTAGAGTTGTCGCGTTCTAGATCGACGAGCTTCACCGATGCTGATCAGCTATGTGGCGATTTTCAACAGGTCCCCTGGGGCGGCGGACCTGCCGAAACAGGTGTCGAAAACCCACAGGGACGATTCATGCTAGTCGGCAAGCGGCGATCCGGCGGAATCGGGGCCTCCGCGGGGTGGTGCCTGTGCGGTCAGCGTGGGTGCTGCGCTGGGTGGGATGCGTGTGACTGGACGGAAGGCGAAGCTGTGCCTGTGGCGTATGCGGACTGTGCGGCTTGTTGGTGTATCGGTGAAGGTCGGTGGCGATTGCTTTGCGGCCCAGGATGAATCCGGTTATGACGCTGCGTGTCGGGTAGCTGGGCAGCTGACCGTCCGAACCGGTGTCGATAATTGTGTCGGAGGTTGTTCCCAGCTCGACTCCAATAAGTGGTACGCAACTCACCCGACGCAACTTTCCCTCCCCGTGATTTTCCACCGCAGATGGGCTGGCCTGGGCAAGGGCCGCGCCTCGTTTGCCGCCGGGCGCCGGCTCAACGGTGTGGTTGGATGAAAATCCAACAGGCATATGGGGAACCGGGGGGGATCTGTGGTCCGCAGGATTGCGCGCATTGTGCATGCGTTCGCACTTGCAGTTGGTCTGGTGTGGCTGTATGCGATCGGCGGCTCATCGATCCCGGTGGCTTGGTCGGATGCATTTGCCGACGCATGTCCCGATGTCGCCGCTCAACTCGATTCATGGGTGCAGCGAGCAGACGCTCACAACAACCGTGCCGGCAGCGTCAATACGTACGATCATGCCGCCGTCGACGCCTACAACGCGGAGAAAGCCCAGCTTGAGGCTGAGCGGGCCGTACTCAATCCGCGTGTAGACGCATGCAGAGCTGCGGCGAAGGTACTTACCCCCAAAGACCCGTCTGGTCGCCTACCTCTTGCCAAGCCGTCAGACGCTCAACGGTTCGCGATCGACAACGCGCGGAAGAGGATTCCGACCGGCTACCAGCCGCAACCCGCTCGCAATGGAAATCGAGAAACTGTCCCCAGGAATGCCCCGGAGCGCGCACTGTACGACGTGCTACGCGATGGCAACCCAGGGAGAATTCCCAAAGACGTCCGCCTCGCTGGCAAAGCAGCACCGCAACCGGGCCGCTCGGACCCCGTCTATCCGGATCGAAAAATCGGAGAAACAACCAGGGGCGATGCTCAAGTTTCACCCGACCATATCGTTCCGCTCGCCGAGTTGCTTAAGCTTCCAGGCTTTCTGAAGCTGACGTCCGATCAGATGTTCATGCTGTCCCGATTGCCATTGAACTACCAATGGCTGTCATGGACTGCAAACAAAGGGAAGAATTCCGGCAGTGCCGAACGTCTGTTGCCTGAGGCAGACCGGAATTGGGTGGGAAAGCAGCTGCATCTGCAAAACCAAACCCGGGATCAGTTGCAGGACATCATTAACAATCTTGTCACGGCAAACGGAGGATGAGTCGCATGGATGTCGACTTCGATCAAGTGGCTGCTGATCTGACTGCGAAAGGGACCGCGGAGTTGATCACGCCGGATTCCGGTCGGGCGGCCGACGTTCCGGATCGCTGGCGCGGGGTGCTGAGCGGGGCCAGCCCCGAGGAACGAAATCGCGCGGCACTGTCTCGTTGGGACACAGATTTTTTGGCGATCATCCCACGGTTCGCTCAGGTGCTGCGAGAACAGCTCATTGATGTCCGAGTTTTCTGGGTGGACGCCATTGACGTTCGGTTCTTCGTTTTGGTCTACGTGGTGGAGAGCAACCTGAACGGCTATGTGTGCTGGATGGGGTGGGACCCGGCCGGTTATGGTGATACTCCCCGGTTTTGGGAAACCTTCCCCGCTCCCGTGCAAAATTTCCTGCGCCACACCCACGCCGGGTTTACTGCGGCTGACTGGGAGTCGTATGGGGTCATGCGACCTGCAGACTTTGGAACCTTCGCTGAATACGGCGGTGACTCACCGGAGGGCATCCCTGGTTGGATGGATGGCTACGAGGACGGGTATGACATCGGCTACGACGGCGAGCGGTACCGGCGGATCGAGTCGACCCGGTTGGTGGTATTCACCAAGGATGTGGGCCACCTCTTCTACTGCACCTCACCGGACCTGCAGGTTGGGCAAGTTGCTCTCGTCTATTCCGGTGACGGCGACGTCGACCCGCCAAAAGATTTCGGCACTGAACTCGACCGGCTGATGACGAACCATCTGGATGTGTCGTGACAAGACCGCCGCCATCGCCGTATGGGGGTAACCCATCTGGCGGTGGTTGGAATCCTCCAGGCCCGGCTGAATGGGCGCCGCCGCAACCACCGCCTTACCCGCCAACAGCTTTCGGACGACAACCGGGCTTTCGTCCCGCTGGGTATCCCGCGTCGGGAGCCTGGCAGGGCCATTCATACCCGCAACCAGGCCCGTACGGGTACCCGCAGTCGGGTTACGGGCAATCATGGCCAGGGCATCAGGGGCCGCCACCGCCGCGAAGGCGGGGCCTCCTAGTCGCGCTCGTGGTCACAGTTCCGATATTGCTGATTGCGTGTGGAGTTGGGGGCTGGATGTGGTTCGCTCGAACCGCGGATGAGGACGCAATCAAGGACGTTGCTGTCCAGTTCGCCGTCGCGGTGGACACCCAGGATCAGGGCAAGTTTCTAGCGACTCTTTGCACGGAGGAGCGCGACGAGGTCACCGAAAGTGAGGACTTCGATCCTGACGATTCGGGACCGGGGGCGCCCGACGAGGGTGAACCGCTCGAAGTCACTGATGTAACAGTGAAGGGTGACGTGGCGGAACTTCAATTCCTGCGACCAAGGTCCAACCACTCGGGTTCTTTATACCTGCGCAAAGAGGCCGGTCTGTGGAAGATGTGCTCTCCCGCTGAAGAAGACTTCAGCAAGTGACGGCGCCGCAGAGGTAGCTGCTCACTGCGGGCTGGACAGCGCGCCCATTCTTCTGTATGTGTCACGCGTTCCGAAATCGACGCAGTCGCGTTCCAGGGCCAAGGGGCTAGCCCGGATTTTCCGTGAAATGTTGCTTTGGTGGGGTGTAGATACGCGAAAGTGCCTGTCCTGCAAGGAATAATTGGACTTCTCTACGGTTCA
>NZ_JBSFPX010000274.1:0-7086 GCF_053588415.1 Mycobacterium sp. NPDC003449 | reverse complement strand
TCGGCCTGGTCGTGATATCGGCGTTCGCGGTGGCGGCGGTGTCGTCCTGGCTGGTGATCGTGCCGTTGACGTTCGCGACCGCGCTGGTGCTCGGCGCGATCGTGGCGCCGCCGGACGCCGTCACCGCGGTCGCGGTGGGCCGCAAGCTCGGGCTGCCGAAACGGATGATGGCGATCCTGACGGGGGAGAGCCTGATCAACGATGCCGCCGCGCTGACGCTGTTCTCGATCGCGGTGGCCCAGGTCGCGGGGACCCACACGTTCATCGAGAATCCGTTCCTGCTGTTCGGCTACAGCGCGACCATCGGTCCGATCGTCGGGGCGGTGCTCGGCTATGTGACCTTGTGGATTCGTAAGCGTCTGGCCAATCCGGGCCTGGAGACGGTGCAGGGTCTGGTGGTGCCGTTCGCGGCGTTCATCACCGCCGAGGAACTGCACGCATCCGGTGTACTCGCCGTCGTGGTGGCGGGGTTCGTCGTGGGCAACGGGAACCTGGGCGCCGGGTATCAGACGCGGCTGCAGGAGCGCTACGTGTGGAACTCGGTGGATGTGCTGCTTGAGGCGTTCGTGTTCGCCTACATCGGGCTGCATCTGCGCTTCGTGCTGGAGGATCTGAACGAGGCCCACGAGTCCCTCATCGAGGTCGTGACCGCGTCGGCGGTGGTGCTCGCGATCGTGCTGGTGATCCGGCCGTTGTCGGTGTTCGCCATCTTCGGCCGCAACAAACTCTCCCGGCACGTGGAGAAGCGGCTCAGCGTGCCCATTCCGCAGCGCGGCCGGCGGGGCGCACTCGGTGCGGCGGTCCGCAGGAAACCGAAAACCAAGTGGCGCAACATGATCGATCGGCGCGCGCTGAGCTGGCAGGAGAACGTCGTGCTCTCCTGGACCGGTATGCGCGGGGTGGTGACGCTGGCGGCCGCGGCCGCCATCCCGGTGACCACGCAGACCGGCGAACCGTTCCCCGAACGCGCGACCATCCAGGCGATCGCCTTCGTCGTCGCCGTGGCCACCCTGCTGCTCCAGGGGTCGACGTTGCCGTGGCTGATCCGCAAGCTGCACATCTCGCGGTTCAACGATGACCACGAGGCCGACCGTGCGGAGGAGGTCAAGGCCGAGCGCGTCGTTCACGACGCCGCCGACCAGGTGCTCGCCGAGTTCCAGGCCAACCCGCCGGCCAACCTGAACCCGGCGGTGGTGGAGGAGATCTACAACCGGATCGCCAGGCACACCCAGGACGTCGACGAGATGCCCGACCCCGAGGCGCCCATCAAGCGGGCGGCCGCCTTCTCGGCGATCTTCCGCGAGGTGCTCGCCGCGCAGCGCAGTGCCCTGATCGCCGAACGTGACTCCGGCCGCATCGAGGACGAGGCGGTGCGCACCATGCTCGAACGCCTCGATCTGCAGGAGGCCGGGGTGTCGGCCCGCCTGGAGAGCCGGTTGTAGCGATCCGCGCATCAGCGTCCGGGTGGCGTTCACGAGTGTAAAGACGGTGAAAACTCGAGCGGATCTCGCTTTACCTCGTTTCGCATACCGTGTATACAGAGAATATGTCGTCTACATCACAGGCCGACGGAGTCCTGGCCAGCCCGCCGGCGACGCGCCGCGTCGCGCTGGACACCGACATCGGCGAGGGCTTCGGCGTCTGGGGCACGGCAGACGAGAGCCCGCTGATGGAGCTGGTGTCGGCGGCCAACGTCGCGTGCGGCTTCCATGCGGGTGACCCGGACATTCTGCGGCGAACGTGCGACCAGGCCGCCGCCCTTGGCGTCAGCATCGGCGCGCAGGTGTCCTATCGGGATCTCGCCGGCTTCGGTAGGCGCTTCATCGACGTATCGCCAGCCACACTGGTCAACGAGATTGTGTATCAGATCGGTGCCCTGCAGGCGTTCGCGCGGATTGCCGGGTCAGCGGTCACGTATGTGAAAGCCCACGGGGCGCTGTACAACACTGCGGCACACCACGACGGACACGCTTCGGCGATCGTCCAAGCCGTGCGGCTGGTCGACCCCTCGCTTCCGGTGTTGTGCCAATTCGGCACCCGGCTATGGATGTTGGCGGCCGAGGCCGGCCTGTGCCCACGAGCGGAAGCATTCCTGGACCGCGGATACACCGATGACGGACTTCTGGTTTCGCGGTCGCATCCGGATGCCCTGATCACCGTCCCAGAGGTGGCCGCAGGCCGGGCGTTGACGCTGGTCCGGGACGGCACGGTGGAATCGGTGAGCGGTGCCGCGGTTCGAGTGGTGCCGCCCGGCGACGCGCCCGTCGCCTTGTGTGTGCACAGTGACACCGCGGGCGCGGAAGCGATCGCACTCGCAACGCGCACCACGCTGCGAGACGCCGGTGTACCCCTGAGGCCGATCGGGGACATCAGGTGAACCCGAAATCGGTTGCTCCGCAGTTGCTTCGGGCCGGCGACCGGGCATGGATCGTGGACGTGGATCCGGACCGGATCGCAGCGACAGCCGCGACCGCACGCGACCAGGCGTGGTTCACGATGGTCGAGGACATGGTGCCCGCCGGGGCGTCGATCCTCTTCCGCGCCCACGACCCGGCCGCCATGGATCGACTCGGTGACAGCATCCGCGCCCTGGTGCTGGCCCCGGCGGTGATGGACAGCGCACGCGCACCTTGCGGTGAATCGGTGGTTGTTCCGGTCCGCTACGACGGCCGAGATCTTGACGATGTTGCCGCAGCGCTGGGTCTGACCGTCGAGCAGGTGATCGCCGCACATTGCGGCGCGCGGCATCGCGTCGGATTCTTCGGTTTCGCACCGGGTTTCGCCTATATCGAGGGTCTCCCGGACCAACTGCAACTACCGCGTCGGGACTCCCCTCGGCAGCGGGTCCCCGCTGGAGCGGTCGCGATCGCCGGGCGCCAGTCCGTCATCTACCCGGGTGGCACTCCGGGGGGCTGGCATCTGATCGGCTCGACCACCGAGGTGATGTGGGATCCGGCCGCGAACCCGCCGAGCAGGTTGGCGGTGGGCGACGTGGTGAAATTCGAGGCGCTGACGTGACCGGCGTACTCGACGAACAGTCCGTCTGGATGGGGCCGGCTGACGCGCCGCCGGTGACCGAACTCCGCATCGTCGACGCCGGCTTGACCACCACGGTGCAGGATCTCGGCCGTCCCGGCTTCGCCCACCTCGGTGTCACTCGCTCCGGGGCCGCCGATCGGGCCAGCCTGAGGCTGGCCAACAGACTGGTCGGCAACGTGGAAGGTGCCGCGGCGTTGGAGAACACGCTGGGCGGGCTGCGGATCTCGATCAGCCGCGACCGGTGGGTCGCCGTCACCGGAGCAACCGCCGACGTGCGGGTCGACGAGCGGGTGGTAGCCGACGCCACCCGGCTTCGGCTGCGGGCAGGGCAGACGCTCGCTCTCGGCCGGCCGCGGTCAGGTATCCGCACATACGTCGCTATCCAGGGTGGCGTCATCACCGATCTGGTCTTCGGCTCCGCTGCCACCGACAGCCTGTCGGGGTTGGGGCCGCGACCACTGTCGGCAGGCGACACACTGCCGGTCGGCGCGCCGGCCACCACCGACCTGCCCGAGGTACCCACCGAACTCGCCGTCTTCCGTAGCACCGGCACCTCGGTCGATCTATCGTTTCGGTGGGGTCCGCGCGACGCGCTGTTCTCTGCGCACGACCGAGCTGCGCTGCTGCGCACCACCTGGGCAGTGACCCCCCAATGTGACCGTGCCGGAGTGCGACTCACCGGGCCGCCCTTGACCATTGGCTCGCAGAACCTGCCGAGTGAGGGAATGGCGGTCGGCGCCATCCAGGTGCCACCGTCCGGACAGCCGATCGTGTTCCTGGCCGACCACCCCGTCACCGGCGGATACCCGGTGATCGGAGTGGTCACCGAAAGCGACATCGACCGGCTCGCGCAGGCAGCCCCCGGCTTCCAGGTGCGCTTCTCGGCGCTATCCGCGGGAGGTCCCTGACGAAACTTCGTAACGCCTGACACAACAACACCTTGCAGACCAACTCATGAACAGGAACCTGTATGACTGCACCCACTGCCACCAAGCTCGTCCCGTTCCACCTCGCCATCCCCGTTGACGACATCGACGCCGCGCGTGAGTTCTACGGTGGCATCCTCGGATTCAGCGAAGGTCGTTCGGATACCAAGTGGATCGACTGGAACTTCCAGGGGCACCAGGTGGTTACCCATCAGGTTGACCAGGCGCCCACCGAAGGCGCTGAAGACAACATTGCGGGCACCAATCCCGTCGATGGCCACAATGTTCCGGTACCGCACTTCGGGCTGGTCTTGTCGATCGCCGACTTCAAGGCGCTGGCTGCCAAACTTCAGGCCGTCGGAACCGATTTCATCATCGACCCTTACGTGCGTTTCGCCGGTGAGCCGGGGGAGCAGTGGACGATGTTCTTCCTCGACCCGGCGGGTAACGCGATGGAGTTCAAGGCGTTCGCCAACATCGACCAGCTCTTCGCCAAGTAGTCGACGACCCTGACACCCGAACGGCTCAGGACGAACTCGAACGCACTTGTTCGTCCTGAGCCGACACGGATCAGCTTCGGCGTGCATCAGGCCCATGCCGGGGCCTGCCAACATCCTCAGCCCTTTACTCTTTCGGAGTCCGCAATGTCCAGTGTACCCATGTCGGCCGCGCCGGCCGAGAGTCCGGATACCTTGCCCACGCCTACTTTTCGCCCCCGCCGCGCGGCTCTGGCCGCCGCGGCGGGCACTGCGGTCGAGTACTACGAATTCGGCCTCTACGGCTATCTCACGGTCATCATCGGCCCGCTGTTCTTCCCCAGTGACAACCCCACCGCGTCCTTGCTGGCCACTCTCGCCGTCTTCGGCAGTGCCTTTGTCATGCGTCCGCTCGGCGGCCTGGTGTTGGGTCACCTCGGTGACCGGTTTGGCCGCAAACCGATCCTCATCACGACCGTCGTCGGAATGGGAACTGCGACGGCTACCGTCGGGCTGCTGCCCACCGCCGCCGCCATCGGCAGCCTGGCGCCGCTCGCCCTACTTCTGGTTCGGCTCGCGCAAGGTTTCTTCGCCGGCGGTGAAGTGACCGGCTCGGCCACCTACCTCCACGAGTCGGCGCCGCCGCGCCGGCGGGGCTTCTTCGGCTCCTTCACCCCGGTCGGTGTCGCTGTCGGCGGCGGCGCCGCGGCGCTGGTCGCCGGCACCACCACCTCCGTCCTCGACGAGCAACAGCTTCAGGACTTCGGCTGGCGCATTCCTTTTTTGATGGCGCTGCCGCTGATCGCCGTCACCTTGATCGCCCGCAGCAAGCTCGACGACTCACACGACTTCGTAGCCGCCACTGAGGATTCCGCGCCCGCGAAAAGCCCGCTGGGGGAGGTCTTCGCCCGTCACAAAGCAGCGGTGATCAAAGTGATCGTGCTTGCCATCGGGTCCAATACCGGCTACTGGGTGGGCCTGATCTTCATGAACATCTACCTGACCACCTATCTGGGATATCCCAAGTCCAATACCTTCTGGATCATGGCAGGCATCAACTTCATCGTCGCGACGATGATGCCGTTCTGGGGTGGGCTCTCCGACCGCGTCGGACCGAAGAGATTGGTAACACTGGGGTTTCTGGGCTACGCCGTCCTGGTGCTGCCGACCATGGTGCTGATGGACCAGGGCAACTTCACCCTCGCAGTCGCCGCAATGTTCCTGCTGGCCTTGCCGATGCCCATCGTGCAGGCCGTCACCTATCCGGTGTACGCCGCGCAGTTCCCCACCCGGGTCCGCTACAGCGGATTGTCTTTGTCGTTCAATATCGGCACCATCGTCGGCGGCGGCCTTACCCCGTACCTGGCCACCTTCCTGATCGGCCGCACCAACAACCTGCTGATGCCGGGGTTCTTACTGATGTTCGCGGTGACCATGGCGCTGGTGGCCCTGTACTTCGTGCGCCAACCTGACGAAGAGCCGGTGCTATGACACCCACACCAAAACATCCAGCGGAGCTGCGGGCATTGATCGCGCGGGGAGTGTGGACACAGCCCACCGCGGGCATCCTCGACGATTATCAACAGGCGAACCTGGTGATCGTGCCCGCGTCGGCGGGAGACGACTTCAGCGCGTACTGCCGGCGTAACGCCGACGCCTGTCCAGTGCTGGCGCACGGTGACCCTGGTCAGCCGTTGTTGACGTATCAGGGCTGCACCGTGGACGTTCGCACGCAGGTGCCCAAATACCGTGTCTGGGTACAGGGCTCACTGGTCGCGGAACCTTGCGACATCGCAGAGTACTGGCGCGACGACGCGGTGGCGTTCGCGCTCGGCTGCAGCCATACCTTCGATGCCGCCCTGCGCCGGGCGGGCATTCCTGTGGCAACCACCGCACCACCGGTGTACGTCACCACCCGGGTCACCGAGCCGGCGGGCCGTTTCGCCGGGCCTCTGGTCGTGAGCATGCGACCTGTCCCTGCCGGGCTCGTCGACATCGCGACAGCGGTGACCGAACGTTACCCCACCGGCCATGGACGTCCGGTCCATGTCGGTGATCCTGCCCAACTCGGGATCGCCGACATCACCCGTCCGGATTACGGCGTTTACCCGGGTATCGACGACGACAACGTACCGGTCTTCTGGGCATGTGGCGTCACGCCACAGCTGGCTCTGCAGTCAGCCGAATTGCCGTATGTAATAACGCACTTCGCTGGACACATGATCGTATTCGACACACTTCTCAATCCGGACGGCGCGGCACAGGAGGTGCTCCGATGACGGTCAGCGCCCCGGCAGAGACCAGGCGAGAGCACGACCTGCTCGGCGGGGTCGACGTTCCTGCCGACGCCTACTACGGGGTGCACACCGCGCGAGCCCAGCACAACTTTCCCATCACCGGGACACCGATAGCCCGGCACGCCGAACTCGTTCGAGCGCTGGCCGGCGTCAAAACCGCCGCCGCCACCGCCAACCGGGACCTAGGGCTGCTGAACCGATCGATGGCAGACGCGATCATCGCCGCATGTGCCGAAATACGGTCGGGCCAGCTGCACGACCAGTTCGTAGTGGATGTGATGCAGGGCGGCGCGGGAACATCAACCAACATGAACGCCAACGAGGTCATCGCGAATCGGGCGCTCGAAA